>CATLHA010000045.1 GCA_949948745.1 uncultured Caryophanales bacterium | reverse complement strand
ATGGATTAGGTATTACTAAAAGTGTTACTAAGAATATTTTAATAAAAAGAGCAGAACTTCTTGGTTTATAAAAAAACAGAATTCTTTCTTTAGATTTAGGAGTCATGATTAAGTGACTCCTTTTCTCTTTTTCCATAATTTCCCATAATTTACGCATATTTTTTCTATAGTTTATCTTTATACTGGAAATATGAAAGGAAGGTGATATCTACAATTAATAAAAAAATTTAAGATATGTATAAAAAAGTATTTCTTTGAACTTAAAAAAATAAATATAAAATTACTCCTACATTAACTTTTGAAATGGAGGTATGATACAAAAGTAGAAAAGAAAATTAAATAGTGATATACTAATTCTGGTGGTGGTAATATGCATACAATATGTTTGGTAGAAGATGAACTTAATTTAGCCAAATTAATTATTTCTTATTTAGAAAAGGCTGGGTATCAAGTAATTCACTTTGATAAGGGAATGGATGCATTTTCTTATATCGGTTCTAAATGTGATTTATGGATACTTGATATTATGCTTGGTGATGATATTACAGGATATGACATTATTAAAAAAATTAGAGAAAATGACAATACGACTCCTGTGATATTTACTTCTGCTAGAGATCAGGATTTAGATAAAATCATCGGACTAGAACTTGGAAGTGATGATTATATTACGAAACCATACTCCCCTAAAGAATTGGTTTTAAGAGTAAACAATATTATAAAGCGAGTTTATAGAGAAACAGATAACAATATTGTTTCTTATGAAAATTATTATACTGTCGATATAAATAAAAGAATTGTTTTAGAAGATACGAAAGAAATTAAACTTACTACCTTAGAATTTGATTTATTACTCCTTTTAATTTCTAGCAAGAATAAAACATTCTCTCGTGATGAGATATTAAATCTTGTCTGGGGAGAAGATTATTTTGGAAGCGATAGAGTAGTAGATGATTTAATTCGTAGACTTCGGAAAAAAATGCCAAAATTAAATGTTTCTACAATCTATGGATATGGGTACCGACTATTATGAGAAAATATGTCCAAGGAAAGTTAAGTAGACAATTATTAGTAGTAGTCGTTCTAGCTTGTAGTGTTATTTTATTATCTATTGGTGTTGTACTTCCAAGAAATTTAATTCCTGTTTATGAAAAAAACTTGTATAATTACCTAAAACAACCATTAGAATTAGTTTCTGATGATATAGAAGAAAATCCTATTTCTGATGAAATTGTATATATTTATATGTATCAAGATATGGTTTCAGTTAGTGGGAATTTTACTGATATTGTCTCTAATGGAGATGTATATCGACTTATCCGTTATTTTAAAGACAAATACGGAAAATTTATTTATAAATCACACATTTATTATTATTACACTAGTGAAAGTGATTCTGTAACTAGAGTTGCCTTAACAAACGACTCCTACATTCGGCAAGCTAGAGAAGATGCGGTACATAGTATTTTTCCTATCGTTTTTATTACTATGTTAGCGGTTTCTTTAATTCTAGTTATATGGTCTACATTAGTTGTACATAGAATTGAAAAATTAAAAAAGAAAATAGATTATATTGATGATGATTCTTATGATCATCATGTAGATGATACTTGTCTTGATGAAATATATTCTTTAGAACAGGCGATTGAAGATATGCGTCTTACTTTAAAAAATCAAGAAGAATATAGAAATCAGATGTATCAAAATATATCTCATGACTTTAAAACACCACTTACTGTTATAAAATCATATATTGAGGCTATTGAAGATGAAATGGAAGATATTAATACAGCGCTTCCAATTATAAAAGATCAAACCCTGAAATTAGAAAATAAAGTACACTCCTTACTTTACTTAAACAAATTAGATTATATTAAAGATACTAATTTAATACAAATGAGTCTTATAGATATCAGTAGCATATTAGGATTTTCAGTTGAAAAATTTAAATATCACAACAAGACTTTAAAGTTTAAAATTTCTAATCTTTCAAACTGTAAATTCTATGGTACTTTAGATTCATGGGAAACAGTAATTGATAATATTTTAAATAATTTTATTCGTTATGCTGATACGGAAATTAAGATTACTGTTAGAAAAAATCAACTTATTTTCTATAATGATGGACCTAATATAGATTCAAACTTACTAGAAGGAATTTTTATTCCATTTAGAAAAGGTATTAAGGGAGAATTTGGACTTGGTTTATCTATTGTTAAAAAAACTTTAAATTATATGGGTTATGATGTAAGAATTAAAAATCATACTAAAAAAGGTGTATCGTTTATTATTACGAGAGAGAAGGATATTGTAAAGTAATATCTTTCTTTTCTTTTTTTGACTTTTATGATATAATAGGCACATTGTTTTGAGAGGATTATTATGGAGAAAAATTGTGAAAATCAGTGGGATTTAGTAATGGAATATCTTCCAATTATAGAAAAAATGGCGAAAAGTTATCATAATCGGTTAATTGGTTATGAAGATTTATATCAGGAAGCATGTATTGCTGTTTATGAAAATATATCAGATTATGATGAAACTCGTGGAATGTCTATTTCTAATTTTTTAGCAGATAGAATTAGATATCGATTTTTTGATTTATTGGCATCGAATAAATTTGAGGCTTTTGTTCCTCTTAGTTATTGTAGAAAAGCTTATAGCCTTCATAGATTACAGCAAAAGGCATATTTATCAGGTGGAAAATATTTATCGGTTCAAGAAGCAGCTGTAATTTTAAAATATTCAGAGGTTACAGTCAAAGCTTTAGAAAATTTAAATTTGAATGGAACTCGTTTTAAAGGAAATAATTCAGATTTGATTTATGAAAACGATATTTTTGATGAAGAAGAGTATTTTAATTATGATGTTGAATTATGGCAGAAGAAATATGCTCAATATCTTACTAGTGATATAAATGTAGAAGAAGAAGCTATTTCTCAAGTTTTGGTAGAGGAAATTTTAAATCAAGTAAATGGATTATCTGATAAAAGAAAACAATCTATTTTATTTCATTTAGGTTTTGTTACAGGAAATGAAGAAACATTTGCATCAGTTGCAGAAAATTTTGGTGGTACTCGTCAAAATGCTCAACAACATTATGATTTAGGCATGAAAGTCTTGAAAAAGTCTTTTATGGAAGAATAATTTATAGAACATTATTTTTTGGTGGTGATGATAATGGAAAAAAAAGATACTACTTGGGATGAAGTGATTGAATATTTACCATTAATTGAGAAAATGGCAAAAACTTATTCTGGGGAATTGTTAGACTATGATGATTTAGTTCAGGAAGCTTGTTTTGTTGTTTTAGAAAATTTGCCAAAGTATGATTCTAGTCGTGGAGCAAGTATTACGACTTATTTGTGTAATATGATTAGGTATCATTATTTTGATTTATTAACAAGTGCCCAATTTTCTTATAGTGTTCCAATCGTGACTAGTAGAAATGCCTATAGACTCCATCGTTTGAATCAAGAAACAAAAGTTTCTATTGGAGATTATTTGACCGATAGTGAAAAATCAAAGAAACTTAAAATGTCTTTATCGACTATAAAAGTTTTAGATCAATTAAATAGGACAATGAGACGAAGTAGAATGGTTTCCTTAGAAAAGTTTATCTATGAAAATGAAGAACCAATGATTCAACTAGATAGTGAAAATAATTTTTCAGAACGTTTTGTAGATTTTATACCAGGAGAAGATAATGTAGAGGAAGCGGTGATTAATTCTATTACTATGAAAGAAATTTTTGATAGTATGGATAGGCTAACTCAAAAACAAAAGGAGATAATTTTATATCGATTGGGTTTTGTTACAGGAAAGGCGGAAACGTTAGAAAGTACAGCAAAAGTATTTGGTGGGTCTTTGAATAATATACATCAACAGTATAAGCGAGGAGTTAAAAAACTTAAGAAATCTCTTTTAGATGAATGATTTTTATGTAGAAGAAAACCAGTTTTTCTTCTTTTTTTTTCTTTACTATTGTATAATTGAATTAGGAAGAAGATGAGAAATATGAAATATTATTGTATAGGTATTAAAGGTAGTGGAATGGCAACTCTTGCTTGTTTACTACATGATTTAGGAGAAGAAGTTAGTGGATATGATGATGTTAGTGAGTGGAAGTTTACTCAAGAAGGATTAGATCAAAGGAATATTCCTATTTATAGTGATCCTTCTTTTATTCCATCTCTAGATACTATTGTTACTTGTTCTAAAGCTTTTAGTGAGGACCATCCAGAAATAGAGAGAATGAGGAATTTAGGACTTACAATCAAAGCATATAATGAGATTATTGGAGATTTAACAAACCGTTTTGAAACTATATCTGTTTGTGGTACTCATGGAAAGACAACAACAAGTTCCTTGGTAAGTCATGTCTTAGATTCTGTTTATGGATGTAATTATTTTATTGGAGATGGAACAGGTCATGCAGATAGTAATAATCAATATTTTGTGATTGAATCGGATGAATTTAATCGCCATTTTTTAGCATATCATCCAACATATTCTATTATTACGAATATTGAGCTTGAGCATACAGAATGTTACCGAGATATCCAAGATATTATAAATACATTTGAACAATTTGCTAATCAAACAAAAAAGGGATTAATTGTCTGTGGGGATAATGAAAATATCAGAAAAATTCACTTTGATAAGGAAGTTATCTTTTATGGATTTCGTGAGGATAATGACGTTATTGCTAAAAATGTTATATTGACTAAAGAAGGTAGTAGTTTTGATGTTTATAAGAAAGATTCTTTTTATGGACATTTTGATATACCACTTTTTGGAAGTCACATGGTTTTAAATACACTAGCTTGTATTATTATCTGTGATAAACTTGGAATTGGAAAAGATAAGATTCATTCATTACTTTTAAATTTTAAGAATGCAAAGCGTAGATTTGCTGAAGAAGTTATAGGAGATATTGTTATTATTGATGATTATGCACATCATCCAACAGAGATTAAAGTTACATTAGATGCGGCAAGACAAAAGTATCCTGATAAAGAATTGGTTGCTTTATTTAAGCCAAATACGTATTCTAGAACAGCTGCTTTTTCACAAGAATTTGCAGATTGTTTGAATGTTGCTGATAAAGTGTATTTAACTGAAATTGAATGTAATCGTGAAAATCCTCTAGATTATCCAAATGTATCTTCTAAAATTATATTTGATCACTTAAAAAATGGAGAGATGATTAGTGAAGAAGAAGTAAATAAATTGTTACAACATAAAAATGCGGTTATTTGTATGATGAGTTGTGCATCTATTGCGCATATAAAAGAAAATTATAAAACTCTTTTAAATAAAATAAATAGGTGATTTGATGAATGTTGAATACGAAAAAAGATTAATTAATTTGGGGATTCCTTTTATAGACCTTCATGCACTAGATTCTTCTTTTTGCGAGGAAATTTGTGTTTCTTTAGATGAATTTTTTCATTTATATCCACACCTTTCGAAATCTTTGTGTGCTGTTGGTATCTTTGATTCGGTTATGAACTTTGCTTTAGAACATCTTTTTTTGGATTCTACAGATTATATTTTACAAAATGAAACAGATAAAGAAATATTAGATTTTAAGAATGATTGTCTAGGAAATATGAACTTTGGATATTACTCTGATTTTACAGAAACAGAATTCTGGTATCATAATAATAACTCTAATATGGCATTTTATCGATTAATACCTGCTATGAATAAAAAAGATGTATTTACTGCTATCTTTTTTTCTACACCATTATATAAAGAAAATGAAAAATTTCTAAATACGATTACTACTGTAGAAAAACTTCGCCATGTCTTTTGGCATGAATTAGCTCACTTTTTAGACAGTTTTCTAAAGGTATCTGAATCGGTAGAATTTATGCAATTGTCTAGTGAATATTCATTAGATAAATTATTAAATCTAGATTATCTTAAGACATCAAAAGAAACTTTTGCGGAGCTTTTTTCTCTAAGTCGAGATTCTTATTGTGAAATGCCTTTATTATTTGAACAACTGCAAAAAATTATTTCTAATCAGTATCAACGATTTGTAAGTCAAAATAGTACTGATGGTGTTTTTGATTATAGTAGGTTTGATTTTACTAGTAAGTTTTTAATTGATGAAAAGAAAAAAAGATATTAGAAATGGAGTAGTTGTTTATGATTCATCATCGTTCTATTAAAGAGGAAAGAAATTTTCAAGAGGAGTATAAAGATGCCTATCAGGATTATATGAAGGCAGAACAAGAATATAAAATTTCCAAGAAAAATAAGAGAAAATCATTTTTTAAGATTGTTTTGATTTTATCTGTTTCTTTTTGTATATTTCTTTTTTTTCAGATGGGTGGTATTATTTTAAATCAGAAAGTAGAAATAGAGGATGGATATATATTTTATTTAGATAACGACTTATTAGAGTTTACTATTGAAAAGAAATACAAGCAGATTTATATACCTTTTGTTTTAAGTAAAAGAGGAGAAGATATTGTTTATTATTCTAATCAATATTTCAATCAGCTTCCTACTTATGATACTAGAAAATATTCTTTTGGCTTTACAAAATATGAGTGCTATTTAAAGAATAAAAAAGTTTCTTGTGACCATTTGTCAGATTTAGAAAAAATTGAATTAGGAATTGAAGAGGAAAATTCTTATGAAAGAAGGAGAGTTTCTATAGATTCCTTTAGAATGTCTATTTATAAAGGAGATTGTGATTTTGAGATAGGAAAGGTATATTCCGGAAAGGTTTTAGATAACTTGTCTAATTATATAAAGCCTGGATATCATTATTGTATTTCCTTAAATGAAAAAGAGAATAGGTATATGACAACTGAAATTCGTCTTTCCTTCTCATTTATAAAAGAATAGAAAAAGAAATTGTTTTTGACAATTTTTTTTTCTAGAAGTGATATCTTTTAATTTCTTTTCCTGAATATTCAGATACTACTGTTTCTTCATAAATTCCGCCACAAGATTTAATTAATTTTGGTGAGATTTCATTTTCAATATAATGACAGGCAGTAATTCTTTTCATTCCTAAATCTTTACATTTTTGAATTGTAAGTTCTAAAGTTTTTTTTGCATATCCTTGATATCTTTTTGAAGGACGAATTCCAAGAGCGATGTTTCCCCAAATACGGTCTCCTAGTTCAGTTAAATTTTCTCTAATTGCGACTGCACCAATAAACTCATTGTTTTCCTGAATTATAAAATAGTGCCCAAACTGGTACCAATCTAAATCTTCATGATGACCATTTTGTTTATCTTCTATTTTTTTTAATAGGGATAAATACTGTTCTTTATTTTGAACTTCCTCTTCTAATAAATCAGGACAAAGATAAGTATTACTTTCTATCCATTCCTTTCTCATTTCAATAAAATTGTTGTAATCTTCTTGCTTTAATGTTACTAATTTAAGCATTCTTTCTTTCTTTTTCATTTAAATCATGAATCATATTATCGTAGAAATTATTAACTCGGTTATTTGTATCAATGTTGAGACTTTCTGCTAGTGATAGGATTTCTTTTTCGAATTCTTCTGTTTTATTTTCTTCTTCTGATAATATTTCAATTTCAACAAAATCTCCTAATCGTTTTACATGGTCAATGCAAAAATTATATTTTTTATAAGATGTTTCAATTCTTGATTTTTCAACTGTTACCCATTCTGTCATTCCTAAAGTTTCTAAAAAGTCTCTTGCTTTTTCAGTGTCGCTTACTTCAAACTCAATTTCTTTATTTTGCATTACTACTTTTGATTGCTTCTTTAGAGTTAGAATTTTCTTTTCATTTTGTTCACGAATACGTACAAAAATACTTCCTTCTTTACTTTCCACATGATTTAAATCATGAACAAATATTGTATCTTTTTGAATTCTTTCTTTATTAAAATTACATCCTAAGTCTGATAATTTTTTAGTTAATTCTTCTCGATTATCAATTTTAAATTTGATTTCGATTTCTTGCATTTATTAATCTTCCTTTCTTTTGCTTTTAATATCTTGAAGCTCAAAACGATGCTTTTGACATTTTCCTTCCACTTCTTCTAAAAACATAGAGTATGGTCTAATCCAAACTTCATTATCTCCATATAGTGCACGATAAATAACCATTTTCTCTAATGTTTCACTATTTATTCCAATTCCCTCTACAATATAATAATCTCCATTATAGTGTCTATAAACTCCTTTAATCTTAACTTCTTCTTTTTCTTTGTCCATTTGAATAACTTCCTTCCTATGTCTACTATAGTATCATATTTTAATCTAATCTCCATAATGAGAATTTTCCAGTAATTTCATCTACATCTTTTGTATTTCCGTAGATTACTGCGCCTAAATATTCTAATTCTGTTTCTTCTTTATTATTAATAGAAGAGACTAATTCTTCATCTGTTCTTGTTTCTAACATATCTTTTGGATAATCCGCTACAACAAGATTTGGATTATTTTTTGCTTTTTCAATTGCTGTTTTTAATTTACTTTGTTTTACTTTTGTTATAATAAATGGAAATTTACTGATTCCTAGGTGTTTGACTCCTGATTTATCAGTAATTATTTCCTGTCCCATAATTTCCTTATCTGTATATTTTCCAATAGATATGGACATATGTCCTATCACATTTAAAGCAATCTTTGCTTCTACATTACTAGCAATAATTCCTACAATTTTTCTATCTTCATAATTCATAATTTTATTTCTCCTTTATTTTTATATTTTTGTTAATTAAATAAAGGAGATATAACATTTTCTAACACTTCGATTTTTGCCCAAAGCTTTCCACCATGCATATTTCTTGGATATCTGGTCATTTTTTCACCCACTCTTTTTCTTATTAAAGTGGCTTTATTTTATCATATTTTACTTTCAAAATCAATTTTGACTTTGCATTTTTCTTCTTTTTTTGATAATATATGAGACTAAAGAGGTGGTACTATGGAGCGATATCAGGAAGAAAAATTACTTGATTTTTATAGAAATTTAGTTACAGTATCTCAAAAGGATATATCAAGTAGTATTGTTTTTTTTGAAGAATCTATTCTTTCTATGTTACTTGGATATGAAGCTGGCATGGAACCATTAAGAAATGCTAAGATTTATGAAATGCTTCTAATGAAACATATTCTTCATAATGATTGTACTGAGAATGAGTCCTTTTCTTCTTTTAATATTTTTACATCTGTTGATTCTTCTTATTATTATGGCATTTTAAATAAATACTTTATAGAAAGTCCAACCATTTTTATTGAACTTGAGTTAATTGGAAGATTAGCAACTGATTTAGATCAAGATGCATCTTCCATGGCTACAGAATTGGTAAGAAAGGCTAGACCAAATCTATATTCTACTTTTAAAGAATTTCTAAAATTAAAAGAGATTATGAGAACTGGTTGGATTAAAAGAAATGTAAATTCAGATTATTATGAAAGTGATTCTACTCATACAATGCAAATGTTTGCTTTTGCGAGTGCTTATTTTAGAATCTATCAACCTAAAAACTTAGATTTTAATAAAGTTATGGAGATGATTTTAATTCATGAACTTGGAGAAGTTTTGGCTGGAGATATTCCAGAAGGAGACAAGAATCATGGAACAAAACATCAAATAGAAGAAAAGTGTATTCGTAATGTTCTTGGAGGATTAAAAAGTGGAGCCTATTTTATCAACTTGTGGTTAGAATTTGAGGAGAGACAAACAGAAGAAGCTAAATTTGTTTATATGGTAGATAAACTAGATCCTGTATTAAAGGCTGATTTTTTGGATGATGAATTAAACCGAAATGATTTGTTTGATGACTTTTTTAATTATGAAGAAAAAAGAGGTACTTTCCAAGGTACAGATTTAGAAAGCTTATTTAGAATACTAAAGGAACAACATCAGAAGAAGAAAACAATACAATATAGAAAAAATTACGAAGATTAATTTGTAATTTTTCTTTTGTCTATAATTGTAAATGTCTCTTTCTTTGATATGATTTCATTTTAAAATTAGATATAATATTTTATATATTTGGAGATTCTAATAAGAAGAGGAGGGGTTTTCTTGTTTATTGAAATCATATTCATAGTTATAGGATTTTTATTTTTAATTAAGGGTGCAGATTTATTAATCACAGCCGCTACTAATATAGCGAAAAGATTTGGACTATCAGATATTTTAATTGGTTTAACGATTGTTGCGATTGGGACTTCGCTTCCTGAAATATTTGTCACTATTATTTCGGCAACAGGGGAACATTCTGATTTGATTATTGGGAATGCGATAGGTAGTTCTATTTGCAATTTTTTATTAGTTGTAGGAATTTCTAGTTTAGTTCGACCTGTAAAATTAGAAAAGAGAATTATTAGTAGACATCTTCCTATAGGAATGGCGACAATGCTTTTGCTTTTATATTTAGGAAATACGGATAAATTTCAATCTTATCAAACAATTACTAGATTTCAAGGAGTTATTTTATTACTTTGTACTTTGGCTTATATTATATATACAATTTATGAAGAAAAGCATTTTAAAAATAAGAAAGTAGATGCTGAGATTATTGAGGATGTTGAATCTACTGAGGAATGTTCTAAAATTCGTATTACCATTTATATGATTCTTGGAATATTAGGATTAAAATTTGGTGCAGATTTTGTTGTTAATAATTCAGTACTTATTGCTAGTAGATTTCACTTATCAGAAAAATTTATTGGGATGACAATTGTTGCAATAGGAACTGCTCTTCCTGAAATTATTACAGGAGTAATTGCGGCAAAAAAAGATGAAACTAATTTATTACTTGGAAATGTTTCAGGTTCTAATATTTTAAATTTATGTCTTCTGATAGGACTTGGAGCAGTGATTCATCCATTAACATTTACTAGTGATTTTAATATTAGTATTTTAATATTACTTGGGGTTACTATCTTTATGCAATTACTTTCTACAATCAATAAAAAAAGTGAATTGGATGGAAAAAAAGGAATTCTTTTGATTATAATTTATATTATCTATTTGGGGAGTTTGTTATAAATAGAAAAAGATAAGGAGTAAAAAATTATGAATTTTATAGTAAAGAAATTTAATGAGTTGACAACAGTAGAATTATACGAGATATTAAAGTCTAGAGCACAGATATTTATTATGGAACAAAATATTAATTATCAGGATATGGATGATATTGATTACCGAAGCCTTCATTGTTTTCTTTGGGAGAATAATAGGGTGGTTGCTTATTTAAGAGCTTTTTATACGGCATCTAATATTGTTAAAATTGGTAGGGTTTTAACTTTGGAGCATGGAAATGGATTTGGAAAAAAGTTAATGGAGCAATCTCTACAAGAAATTAAATCAAAAATGAATCCTAGTAGAATTTGTATGCATGCACAAAAACATGCAGCGTCTTTTTATGAAAAATTTGGATTTCAAGTTACTTCTGATGATTTTTTAGAAGAAGGCGTAGTTCATGTAGAAATGGAACTGTTATAAATATAGAGATTTTTGGTAAAAAATATGGAAATAAGAAAATGTAGAAGAGAAGATGTTACAAGTGTTTATCAGTTGATTTCTGAACTTAAGAATACTCAGTTTAATTTTGATGATTTTCAAAAAGTATACTATACTAAATTATCTGATATAAAGAATTATTATGCTGTAGCTGTGAAGGAAAATAATATTATTGGGTTTGTTAGCTTGGTAATAGATTATCAATTACATCACGTGGATAAAGTTGGTACCATTGAGGAATTGATTGTAGACTCGAAGAGTAGAAGTCAAGGGGTAGGAAAAATGTTATTAAATCATGCTGTTTGTTATGCTAGAGAAAAAAAGTGTGATGTGGTGGAATTAACTAGTGGTTTTTCAAGAGAAAATGCACATCGATTTTATGAAAAAAATGGATTTCATAAAGGAAGTTTTAAATTTAAAATAACTTTAAAATAGAATGAGGTATTGATATGAAGAAAATGAATTTATTTATTATTCATAGTTTGTATGGGAATACTAAGGATTCTTTTGCAGAGAGTATAAAGAAACTTTGTTTTGAAAATAATATTGATTATTATTTTTTAGAATTTCCAACAGGGGAGAATGCCAATTATGAAGATTGGGAAAAGATTTTAGATCAATATTATGATCAGGGATTTATTCATCAAAATACAATTATGATTGGACATAGTTTAGGTGCAGATTTTGTTCCTATTTATCTTAATAAAAAGGGTGTTTCTATTCTTTCTTTCATTAGTGTTGCTGGATTTTTAGTATATGATGGAGATAATGAGCAAATACTAAGTACTAAGAGAAAATTTAATTTATCAATGGATATCTTGAAAAAAGCAAAGAATTTAATTTTACATCGATATTCCATATATAGCGATAATGATCCAATTAGTTCCATTGAACGTCTTCAGGAATATGCAAAATTATTGGACTCTACTTTGGTTTTGATTCCAGGAGGAGGGCATTTTGGCCCAAAATCGAACGTTTTTGAAATTGAAGAATTGGACAAAATTATTCTATCTCTTATAAATAAATAAAAAAATTAAAAAAGTTATTGCATCGAAATAAAACTTTTGTTATAATTAGATTGTTTATTTGAGATGGCGAGGTAGCTCAGCTGGCTAGAGCGTTCGGTTCATACCCGAAAGGTCGAGGGTTCGATCCCCCCTCTCGCTACCAATTTAGATATTCTGAAAGTCTTGTAATTCAAGACTTTTTTTAATTCATTTTTTACCTAATAGGAAAGTTCTTTATTTGATTAATAAGATTCAATAGTATTCTAAGGAAAGGCAATGGTTAATGGTTTTAAAGTGGATATTATTTATTCCATTATGTCAATAAAAAAGCATCAAAAAATAAAAAAATTGCGATTTTATTAAATTATTCGCTATTTTTTGATAAAAGTAAATATATGTAGTAACTTTAAAGAAGCGAGGGGGATTTATATGGAATACAATGTTTATTGTGATGAAAGTTGTCATTTAATAAGTAATGATAGTAAATATATGTTAATTGGAGCAGTCTATTGTCCAAAGCATAAAGTAAAGAAAGTAAATAAATATATAGAATATTTAAAGAAAAATTATAATCTTTCTGATAAAATAGAATTGAAATGGAATA
>CATLHA010000044.1 GCA_949948745.1 uncultured Caryophanales bacterium | reverse complement strand
GAAGGTGGTACACCTGTTCCCATCCCGAACACAGAAGTTAAGCCCTTCAGCGCTGACAATAGTGTATGCGAAGATAAGACGTTGCCAAGGATTTTTTTTTGTTTTCATAGAGAATCTTTTTTTGATTCTCTTTTTTTCATGGTACAAAATTTCAGCAATCTTTACTAATTTTAAAATTTGTGATATAATAAGCCCATTCAATGGCAATGAATTTCAAAGAGAAATATTTGAAAAAACAATTGAATTATAGTGTGCATTTTAGTATAATTGAAATAGTAATAATAGGAGGTCTAGCTATGGAAGGTACAGTAGAATTAATAAGAAATAATAATGAATCAATAAATGAATTTTTAGGTCGTTTAATAACAGAAAAGGCAGAGAGACAAAAAGACGTTGTTGGAAATATAAATGGATTCCAATTTTCAACGTATGATTGTATTTCAGTAGAACAATTGCGTAATAAATTAGCTCAAGAACTAAGAGACCATATTAAATTAGATAAGGAAGCAGCAAGTAATAATATGCCGCAGAGATTACGTAACTTATATACAATAATATTCAATAAAGATATTGATGAAGATATAGTTGCTGATAATATAGAGCTTGTTGATTTCAATGATCCTAGTTCAGTTATGGACTGGATTGATGATTCTACTGAGATATTAAATAATTCACAGTTTGCTAGATTGACTTTTAAAGACGGTAAAACAGCAGCAGAGAATATGATAGAAGTATTAGAAGAAAAAGGTTATGGTCATCCTTCACAAGCAGACGATCCAATGACACAAATGATTAATGCAAAAATAGATGATTTAAAACAATATGGTTATTTAGTACATGACTTTTTTGAAAACCAACCAATCTCAATAAAGGAAGAAAATCAACCAGTTATGAATTCAGAAGAGGCAACAGTCGGGAAAGAGCCTGAAAGAAAAAGTACTTTTCAAACATTAGCAAAAGATGATGAATTTAGTAATATTTCATCTTTTAAAAAGTTACCAAAAGCTAACGAAAAATCATCATTTCAATCAATGACTAAAGAAAACGAGACATCTGTTTTCGAAAATAACTCTAATCAACAACAGCCATCCAACGAAATCCAACTAGATAATTTAGATATCATTCGTCAAGGATTGAATATCCCATCAGATAATGTACAAGAAAATAAGTCAGCAGTTATGTTAGCAATTGCATCTGGAGAGGAACGTGATATTGAATTTGCTAAAATTGCACTTCAAGCAATTCCCGATGATGACTTAGAAAAGGCCACTCTAACTCAAAAATTACAAGAAATCATTGATATGCAGTCTCCTACTGTAAATCATGAAAATGAAATTCAAGAAATTCAAAATCAACTAGTAGAAGCCCAAAAAGATATTATTAGACTAAATAATAGACAAGGTGAAATTACAAATAGACTTAGAGAAATTCGTGATATGGAAAACCAATTAAAAAATCAACCAGCAATGATATCTACAACATTAGGATTTTCAATGAATCCCGATAATCAGAAAAAATCAGAAGCAGCAATTCAAAAAGTATTACAAATGGCTTCTCCTCAATCCGTAGGTCTTGATTCAAAGACAAGAAATAATGAGGCTATGCCATACTTTAGAAAGGCAGCAGAAAATCATACAAAGGGAGAAATTTTCCAAGCACTAAATGCAACAGAACAATTAGGACCAAGCCATACATTTACTAGGGACTTAACAATTGCATTAGATGAAATTTCAAAAACATACTATAATAAAACAGCAGATGAAATTAGACAACAGTTAATAGACTGTAGTAAGGCAATCAATAAAGTTCATAATACTGTATTTCAAAATGCAAGCTTAAATAATCCTGAAATGGATGGACATAAAGCAATAGAAGCTTTTGATCAGGCAGTAATGGATCATACAAAAGAAAATATCGTAGCTGCATTAAAGGCTACTGAATTATTAGAAAATGGACATGAATATAAAGCAGTTTTAGAAGATGCAATTAACAAGATGGCTGTTACACACTTAGATACAACACTAGAAAACCTAAGAAAGGAACAGAAAAATATTCTAGCGGCAGAAAAAGCAGTAAAAGAAGTAGAAAGCTTGACTTCACATAATGCTACAGCTATTCCATATGATATTAAAAATAATGCGGCAATGCCATATTTTAATAAAGCAATGGAAACTCGTTCTAAAGAAGACATCTTACTAGCTTTAGTAGCAGTAGAAGACTTAGGACAGAATCATATGTTAGCTAGACAATTAAAAGATGCATTAGATAAAACAGCGATTGCTTACTATGGAATGGATGCTAGTCAAATCAGAGAGCAAATTAAAAATTGCAGTAAAGCAATAAATGAAGTAAATGAATTAGAAAAAACAGTTTCTGAGGAAAATAAATCAAATGACGCAATCCCATACTATAAGAAAGCAATGGAGACAAAGAGCGTTGAATATATCAAAATTGCTTTGGATGAAGTAAATAAATTATCAGAGGGACATCCAATGAAACAAGCTTTACTTAATGCCTTAAATGCTGAGTTAGCAGTTATCGATAATAATCCTCAAGAAGTAAAAAGAGAACTAGATCAAGAAACAAAAGAAGAAGCTACTAGATTAATTGAGGAAAGTGAAGAAATCCATAATAAAATAGAAGAATTACAAAATAAGCAAAGAAGCCTTTTAGTAGAACAACAAAAACTTCAAGAGGAACAGGAAAAAGCAAGACTAGAAGCTGAAGAAAAGAAAAATCAGCAACCTGAACCTGAGGAAGAAAACGAAGAAGAACAAGACTTATCTTCTGGTGATGATGGAGATAATGGGCAAGACGAAGAAGCTACTGAAGAAGAGGAAATGGAGGAAGAACCTCCAAAAAGAGTAGTATCTGATAAAATAAACCAAAACATAGGATTGTGGAAAAAAGCTATTCTTGGTATCGATAAAGTAATTGAAAAATTCAAATCAACAAAAGTTGGAAAAGTTGTGGTTCCAGTAGTATTAGGAACAGCTGCACTAGCAGGTGTTTATGGTGTACCAGTATGGGGAACATATCTATTCATTAGACATAAAGCTAAAAAATATAGAAAGAAATTAGAAGAGCAACAAGATTTAGACGAGGAAGAATACGAAGATGAGTATGAAGACGAATATGAGGACGAAGAAGTAGAAGAACAAGAAACTTCTAGAGAGGAAGAAAATACTCATGAAGTAGAACAAAGTCAAGATGAATATGATGACTTAACAAACAAAATTATTCAAGAAGGTATGAAAGCAGTAACTCCAAGAGTTCAATACTATACAAGTTCAGACGAAGAACAATGGAAACCAATTCAAGCAGAAAACGAAGAAGAAGTCCAAGAAATCTTAGATGCATTAGCAAATGGGGAAGCTATTGGATATAAAATTATGGAAGGAAATACTGAACAAACTCCAGAAAGTCAACTAATAAATCCTGAATTATTAGAAGATTATTTAACAGAGCATAACGGTTCATTACCAACAGTAGAAGAAATTGTTAGTTTAAATGATACTAGACAATTATCTCCACTAACAAATGAAGAAGAAATGGGAAGGGGAATGTAAAATGACCAATAAAATAAATCATATCTTAACCTTAGAAGATGGGTTAAAGTTCCTAGTAATTAATCAAGTAATCTACCGTAATAAAAATTATTACTTTGTAGCAAGAATTACAGATGATGAAAGCGATATCACTGGTGAATATAGAATTGTTGAAGAAATTAAGAAGGGGGAAGACATTTATCTTTCTACAGTAAAAGATGCTGAAACAATTCATAAATTAGCTGAGTATCTAGAACCAAAGGAATAAGCTTATGAATGATACAAAGGAAATTGAAGTAAAGAAAGAGAAAATTCCAGGAACTAAAATTCCTCGCCCAAGAGATAGAAAACCGGGTGAAACTGAGGATGAATATGTAAATGGTTATTTAATAGGAGAATACTATTCAAACTTTTTTCCCAAATCAGTAGAAGATTTCCAAAAACATTCTAACGAATATATGGATGATATAGAAACTGAAGAAATAAAAAAGGACTCTACCATTCAATATATAATTGAACCTCCACATGGAAAAGAAAAGCAAAAAAAAGAAAAGGAAAATAATGTAGAGGTAGAAGAAGGATCAAAAATTGGAAAGTGTTCTTATGCAGATAGGACATTACTATATAAGTTAAGAGTTCCAATTATGAGAAAAAAAATATCTCTAGCATATGCGGAAATCCTAGTAAAAATATTAAGTCCAGAACAGAATAAAGAGCTAGATACTTCATATAATGAATCCTCTTCATTTCGACATTAGTAAATTCTAAAAAAGATAGAAAATAGGTTGTCTAACCTATTTTTTTTTTGCTATAATGAATTAGGTGATAGAAATGGCATATAAAATTACAAGTAGAAATGAAAGAGACACAATAGAACTAGCAGAAAATATTGAATCTGAAAAATTTGAAAATATGGTCATCTGTTTAATCGGAGACTTAGGAAGTGGAAAAACAGTTTTCACAAAGGGATTTGCATCTTCTCTAGGAATTGAAGAAGCAATCACATCTCCTACATTCAATATTATTAAAGAATATACAACTGGAGAAATGGATTTATACCATATGGATGTATATCGCTTAGATGGAAAAGTAGGAGATTTAGGATTAGAAGAATACTATAATAAAGGTGGAGTAACAATCATTGAATGGGCTGATATGATTCCAGATTATCTACCTGAGGATAGATTAGAAATAAAAATTAAAATTTCTGATGATTCAGAAGATACACGTATTATTACAATCACACCTTATGGTAGAGAATACGAAGAGCTATGTGAGGCAGTATTATGAAAATTTTATATCTAGATACTACAAGCAACTTTTTATATTCAGCAGTCTGGGAAGATGGAAAAGTCTTGAAATCAATAAATCAACAACTGGACAAAGATTTGTCCGTTTTTACTTTATCTAAAATTTCAGAAATGCTTTCAAACTGTAATATAGAACCACAGGATATTGATAAAATTATGGTAGTAAATGGTCCAGGATCATTTACAGGAATTCGAGTTGGAGTTACCAATGCTAAGGTATATGCATATAGTTTAAAAAAGGATATTACAACAATCTATAGTTTACAAGCAATGGCTCTTTCATCTAATGAAGAAAAGGATTATTATGTTCCATTAATTGATGCAAGACGTGGATATGTATATGCAGCAGTATATGATAAAAATAACATTCCAATTATAAAAGAGCAATATACTAGTATCAATGCATTAAAATGTGCATTAGAAGCATTACCAGGAGAATATCAGATTATTACAAATGATAATCTTGACTTTGAAAATATAGAAAAATATAGTCCAAATTTTAAAAAGATAATAGATACCTATAAAGATAAGAAAACAGAAAATCCACATGCAGTAAATCCTGTATATCTAAAATTAACAGAAGCTGAGGAAAAAAATAGTTTGGAATTAATATGATTGAAAAAATTGAGATAAAAAATAGTAAAATAGAACAAGTGGAAAAAAGTTTTCCACAGTTTCTGTGTAAAAACTCTATTCAAAATAGTCTGCTAGATAATCCTTTTACAGAATACTATATCTACATAGAAAATAATCAAGTATTAGGATTTATTAATTATGATATCCTATACGAAAGAGCAGAACTCCTTTATATAGCAGTGATAGAAGAAGTTCAAAATAAAAAAATAGGTAGTAAATTATTAGAATTTATGATCGAAAATTGTCAGAAAAAAAATGTTCAAAATATAACATTAGAAGTAAATGTTGAAAATAAAAAAGCCATCTCTCTATATGAAAAGTATGGGTTTACTAAAGTAGCAATCAGAAAAAATTACTATCAAGGAGTAGATGGAATATTAATGGAAAAAGAGTTGATAGAATGAAAGATGTATACATTTTTGGAATTGAAAGTAGTTGTGATGAAACAAGTTGTTCTATCGTGAAAAATGGAAAAGAGGAAATCGCAACAGTAATTTCATCCCAAATTGACATTCACAAAAATTATGGTGGAGTAGTACCAGAAATTGCAAGTAGACAACATGTAAAAAATATAACAATGGTAATTGATGAGTGTCTAGAAAAAGCAAATATGAAAATGGAAGAAATGGATGCCATTGCAGTAACCTATGGTCCAGGACTGGTTGGATCCTTACTAATTGGAGTAGAAGCAGCGAAAACTTTAGCTTATATTTATAAAAAACCGTTAATACCAGTACATCATATTTCAGGACATATTTATGCTAACAATCTAGTAGAAGAGTTAAAATTCCCATTAATTGCATTAATTATTAGTGGAGGTCATACAGAACTAGTCTATATGAAAGATCACTATTCTTTCGAAAAACTTGGTGGTACACTAGATGATGCAATTGGAGAATGCTATGATAAGGTAGCTAGAGTAATTGATGTACCATATCCAGGAGGTCCAACCATTGATAAGTGGGCAGTAGAAGGAGAAAATACTTATAAATTACCAATGCCATTAAATGACAATAGTTATAATTTCAGTTTTAGTGGAATAAAAAGTGCTGTAATTAATCTTGTTCATAACGAAGAACAAAGAGGGAACGAGATTAGAAAAAAGGATTTAGCAGCATCATTTCAAAATACAGTAATAGAAATTATTGCAAAGAAAACAATCAAAGCACTAGAAGATAAAAATGTAAAAAATCTAGTTTTAGCAGGGGGAGTCGCTGCAAATAAAGGAATTCGTAACAGATTAAGGGAAGAATGTGAAAAAAGAGATATTCATTACACATTCCCAGAAATTAAATATTGTACAGACAATGCCGCAATGATTGCAGCAAGCGGATATTATGCATATAAACTTGGAAGAACATCAGATTTAACATTAAACTGCAAATCTAGTGACACATTGAAATAAAAAAATGGTTGCCAAAACCATTTTTTTTTGCTATTATCTTGGTAGACGTTGAAAACTCAGAGAAAAATTGAAACGATCTCAAATAAAAAAGAGAGCGTTTTTTGGCGTTCATTAAAATAGAAGGAGGGGAAAAAATGGAAATTGATAGCAGAGAGCGAAAACAAGAAGAAAATCACTTGCAAAAAACACTAGAAATTATTGAAAGAAAGATCTCAGAGTTAGGACAACAACTATACGACAAAGAAGAAAAAATTCAAGAATTTAAACAACTGATTTGGGATACTAGACACGATATGGATGCAGCTGAAATGAAGACAATGATGACTAGTAATGATCAAGAAATAGCGAGAGCAGAAATGCATGCAGCTTACTTTAAAAAACTATTCCGAATTCAGGAAAGTCCATACTTTGGATCAATTATTTTTCAAGAAGACGGAAAAAAAGAAGAAAAAATCTATATTGGGATTACACATGTAGATGAGAACTATGATCACTATGTTCACGATTGGAGAGCACCAATCTGTAGCTTATTTTATGATTATGGAGTAGGAGACGTAAAATACGATGCACCTGAGGGAATCATTTATGGAAAGATGAAAAATAAAAGGCAGTATAAAATAGAACATAAAGAATTAATTCATATCTTCGACAATAATCTAAATATTGATGATGAAGTCCTACAAGAGGTTTTATCTACAGAAGCAGACGATAAGATGAAAAATATCGTAAATACCATCCAACAAGAACAAAACGAAGTCATTAGAAATATAGAAAATGATATTATGATAGTGCAAGGAATTGCGGGTAGTGGGAAAACATCAGTAGCCTTACACAGAATTGCCTTTCTACTATATAAGATTAAAAATCTATCTTCAAATAATATCCTAATATTCTCACCAAATCAGGTATTCTCTGAATATATTTCCAATGTACTTCCTGAACTAGGTGAAGAAAATACCTTGCAATGTACCTTTGATGGATTTCTAGAAAGCAATATCACAGAATTTAGACATGTAGAAAGCTTTTCAAAATTTATTGAAAGACACTATAAAAAAACAGTTCAAAATGAAAAATTTATTGAATATAAGCAAAGTGATCAAGTGATGTATGACTTAGATAAATATGTATCTGAACTAGAACAAAAAGCTACCTTTATTGATGATTTATCCTTTGATAAAAAATTTATAACAAAAGAAGAACTAAATCAATTACTAAAGAGATATAAGCATTTTAGACTATTTGAACAACTACCAGCAGTAGCTCATAAAATATGTGACTATTGGTATGATGGAAGATATGGGAAAACAAGACAGATTGTATCTAAATTATATCAAGTATTTTCAGTTCCACATGATTACAAAAAACTATATAGAGAATTTTTTAAAGGAGAAATATTTTTAAATAGTTATCAAGGAAATATCACAGAAAAAGAAATTAATAATTTATGTTCCAATCATTTAGAAATTCCATATGATGATGCATGTTTATTTGCTTACTTAAAAGGAAAATTAGATGGTTTTGAATATCGCGGGTTAATTAAACAAGTAGTAATTGATGAGGCACAGGACTATAATAAATTACAATATCAAATTATAAAAAACATTTTTCCAAAGAGTGGATTTACCATTCTAGGGGATATCAATCAAACTATTAATCCGTATTATAAATACGATACACTAGAAGAATTAAAAGAAATTTTTCATAAAGAAAGTCTATACCTTGAATTAAAAAAGACCTATCGTTCTAGTGAAGAAATTATTGAATACACAAATAAAATTCTAAACTTGCAACATATTCAAGCGATTAGAAAGAAAAATCATCATCCAGTATTACTAAAGAAGGAGCAAGATGGAAAAATAGGAGAACAATTACTAGAAGAGATAGAGATTCTTAAAAAAAGTAGTAAATCTATCGCAATCATTACTAAAACAGATGAAGAAGCAATCGCCTTATATAAAGAAATAAAGAAGAAAAATAAAGAAATCAGTTTACTGGAAACTAAGACAGAAAAGTTCAATAGAGATTTAGTTATCGTACCTTCTTATATCGCAAAAGGATTAGAATTTGATTCTGTAATTCTATATACATTAAAAGAAAATTCCTATACAGAAAAAGAAAAATACCTATACTATGTCGCTTGTACTAGAGCGCAACACCAATTAATTATCTATAATCAAAAAGATAACTAAAATATTGTAATCTATAGTGAAAATTAGTATAATGGATGTATAAGATAAAAGAGGGATATTATGAATGAAGCTAAAGTAATTGATTTAACAGAAGAAACAAAAGTAGAAGAAACACCAAAAAAAGAAACCAAAAATATTGATAAGAAAATAATATACTTAATCATTGTTGTTTTAATTATAGTTACAATTGGATTATACTTCTTATTAAAAAAAGAAGAGGGAAAAAACGAAACACAATCTGATAGAGCAATAAATTATGTAGAAAAATTAGGAAAAGATTTTTATGAAGATTATTACTATGAACAAATAGAAACAATACATCAAAATGATGAGTCAACTGATATAAAAAGTTTCTTAACTAATTTTGAGGAAAATGGAATATCAGTAACCTTAAATAAAGTAATAGAATTACACTTTAAAACAAAAGAAGCAATCGATAAAGAGTTATCAAAATATGATTGTAATTATGATGAAACAAAATTTATAATTTTCCCAAAAGACCCATATGAAAAAAATTCATACAAGATAGAGGCGCATCTTTCATGCAAAAACTTAAAAGTAAATGAAAAATAAAAATCAAATATTGGAATAAGGATAAAAGATAGCTGTCATAGTTATCTTTTGTTTGTTAGGAGAGCTTTGTATGAGATTAAACAAGTATAAAATTTATACAATATCATTAGGATTTATCAGTGGTTTATCTATTTTAGGAAATGCTGTTCTTTTAAAAAAAGATATAGAATCTAATAAAAAAATCATAGAGATAACAAAAGAGGCAAATGACCTAGAAAAAGAATTAGAAGAATTAGAGAAAATAGATCAATTAGAATCAATCGATGATTTAAATGAATACTTTTCTGGGTATTTATCTTTCTATTATGATGAAAGTGCATGGATGTTTGGTCATTGTAGTCCACAGTT
The DNA here is from genome assembly GCA_949948745.1 of uncultured Caryophanales bacterium. Lineage (GTDB taxonomy): Bacteria > Bacillota_I > Bacilli_A > RF39 > UBA660 > Alloscybalousia. The sequence goes on along the minus strand of CATLHA010000044.1, from coordinate 3,852 downwards.
AACAATTAAAAAACCAGAATATACATATAAAAAAATAGAAATGACAGAAACATTATATAGGAAAATGAACATGATTCTTTCAAGATATCAAATAAATTCTTTAGAACTTATAAATTTAAAGGATGAAATAGATTTTCAAAAACTAGAAATTTTATCAGAAAATCTAAACATTTGGAATAGTAAAAAAGGACTAGAAGAATTAATAGTGAAAGGAAACGATAAAGATTTTGATTATCAACAACTAGGAACAATAAGACTCGATTATATAGAAATTTCTGTAGATGAATGTACAGAATCTATGAAACGTTGGTTAGAACAAATCAATTTAGAAAATACGGCAATTATCATCGATAGTAGTGACTTCAGTTCCTATTTAAAAAACTTCATCGATACAGAAAAAGAAATAGGCACGTTAAAAATTATTTCGAATAGTGAAGAAAATGGATTAGATTTAATATCAGAAATAAATGCAAAAAGAGTAATAATAGATAGTAGAAGTTATTATCAAGAAAAATTAGATTTTGACTTAAGTCTAAATGAAAATACAGAATATATAGAGTTCTTCTTTACAAATTATGATGGAGAAATTGGAGAAGGAAATCATTTGGGGAAAATAAAAGTAGTATCAGAAAATCCAAATCTAAGTATAAATATTACAAGTAATCTAGGAACTTTAAGCCATGTAAACTCGATTACTTATGTAACAGATAAAACAAGTTTTGATTTTCCTGATCAATCTACAATAAGATTTCATAATATTAAATGTTTAGGGAATCAAGAAAAATTAAATGGGACAATTACTTATGATAAAAGTGATGATATAGAAGATATTATTAAAAAAGTAGAAAAAGAAAGTTATCAAAAAATAATAGAATATAAATAAAAATAGAAAATAATTTTCAAAGTACCAAATACATATAGTTATGTAGGAGGTAATATATGAATTTTAATTATTGTTTTGGAAATGATTGTTATAAGTATTTCGATAAAACAGGATTACAACTAACAGAATATCAGATTATGGCACCTGAGCAATCACAACCTGGGCAACCAGCTATGGAATATTTAATGGATCCACTACCAATTTTTGATAATCCTAATTATAAGGGAAATGGAAAGTTAAAAGATAAGGTGGCAATTATTACTGGAGCGGATAGTGGTCTTGGTAGAGCAGCAGCAGTAGCTTTTGTTAAAGAAGGGGCTAAGGTAGTCATTCCATATTATAATGAGCATGAAGATGCCAACTTTACGAAAAAATATATTGAGTCATTAGGCGGAGAATGTTTACTTTTATCAGGAGATATTGTAGATAAAAATTTTTCAAAATATATCGTAGAGGAGACATTAAAAAGATTTGGTAAAATTGATATTTTAGTAAACAACGCTGGAGTACAATATCAACAGGATAACTTAAATGCAATTAGTGATGAACAATTTGATAGAACAATGAAAGTAAATGTTTATGGAATGTTTTATTTAACTAAAGAAGTCTTGCCACATCTTAACTCAGGAGCATCTATTATTAATTTGACTTCCGTAACTACTTTCTATGGAGATCCGCAATTAATGGACTATGTAACGACAAAAGGAGCTATTGTGGGATTCACTCGATCTCTTGCCAGAAATTTAGCATTAAAAAATATTCGAGTAAATGCAATTGCACCCGGGTTTTTTTGGACTCCACTTCAACCTGGATGTTGGGTAAAAGAAAAAATACCATCTCTTGGAGCAGATGCAGCCATGGCTAGAGGAGCAATGCCATACGAACTAGCACCAACATTTGTCTTTTTAGCAAGTGATGATTCTAGTTATATGACAGGGCAAGTAATCCATAACAATGGTGGCCAAATCATGGGATAAAAAAATAAACAAATTAATGTTTATTTAAAAGTTCAATAAATTTTAATGCAGTGAAACTAGGAATACTATGATTTTTAATAGCGTATCCTAGTTTTCTTTTTGGTATTTTAATTGAAGTCTTAATTTCGAAAAGTGATTTACCTAGTTTATCAGTCAAAAACTCTTTTGTTAAAAGAGCAATTCCAAAATTATTTTCAGCTAATCCGGTAAGTAAACCATGACTTACAACTTCCATTTTTGGAGTACAATTTAAATTATTAGTAGCTAGAAAATTATTAAAATTAACTCTTGTAACTGAAGGAGATTTTTGCAGTAAAATATCATCTCTTAATAATTCTTGAGTAGTAGAATACTGCTTGTTTTTATACTGGTCTCCTCCAACAAATATATCATTTAATTCAATAATCGAAGTAAAATTAATATCTTGAATACTACGATTTGGTATTGCAGTAACAATAATATCTAAAGATCCATTTCTCAAATCCTTAATTAAATTTTCCGTTAGGTCGTTTGTAATATGAACATCAATATTAGGATAATTCTCATGAAACTCTTTAAGATAGGGCATTAAAAAATGTTCAGAAATTGTAGTAGTAGAACCAATATTTAAAATTCCAGATTCTAAATTCTTTAAAGACATGAATTTATTTGTTCCGTTAATAAAATAATTCATTCCCTCTTTAATATAATGATAAAGTTCCATTCCTTCATTTGTTAATAAGACCCCCTTTGGTGTTCTAATAAATAATTTTCCACCAAGTTCTCCCTCTAGTGTCTGAATAGACTGCGTAACAGCAGGTTGACTAATCATTAGCTTGGAAGCCCCTTTTGATATACTTTTACAATTGGCTACTTCATAGAAAACTTTGTAAAGTTCAAAATTAATATTCATATAATTTCTCCTTATATATTATATAAGTAATATATATTTTAATTATACTTATAAACTCTATATAATACAAGTGAAAGGAGAAACTTATGAATAAGGAATTAAGAAAAGAAATAATAGAATTGGAATATGAAGCAAAAAAAAGAATAAATGAGATAGAAACAGTAAGAGAATTCCTTCGAGATTCTGGAAAATATTATAAAAAGAAAGAAAGCATAGAAGCATTAGAACAAATAAAAGGAATTATAGAAAAACGTAATAAAGAGTATAAAATACTAAAAGAAAAAGCGAAAAAGATGAGAAGAAGATTTCAGGAAGTTTGTCCTCATGAAGTAACAATAGAAGAAGATTTGAATTGCTTTTGTATCTTTTGTCGAAAACTAATGTTTCAAGAAAGAAAAAATACCATATTAAATATTAAATTACCAATTAATCTTGGATTTGTAGGAAGTGAAGCCTTCATTCGTTCAAATGATCAACATAATGGAAAAAGAATACAAGATCGAATTTATGAAATAGTAGATGAGGGATTAGAACAAGAAGATACGATTTCCTATATAGAAGATTCCCTAGAGGATTTACAGTATACTACTGATATTAAAGCAAGGAGGATAAAGCCATGAAAAAAAGAGATATTATTGAATTAATTGAAGCCAATAATGTAATAGAGGAACATCAGGATTTATTATCCACAATACAGAATAAAACGTATTGGTCAAGTTCCTATAAAAATGAAAAATATTGGTTTCCAGATATCAAAGAATTTGAAGAATATTTTAAAGTATTAAAAAAATAATTACTACAGGCTCAAGAAGAAACAAAAAAAGCAATGGAAACTATTCAAAGTAAAGAATGTAGTCATGAAATAAGATTAAGTTATCACTCACTTTTTAGTAGTTCTAATCATTGTGTATTATGTGGACACACTGCTTCTTCAGATAATGTGATTAGTTTTAAGGAGTCCTCTTATAGAAATAAACATACTGTAACATTTGTTTCCAAAGATCAAGAAGATGAAGATGGATATTATAAAGTAGAAACAGGAAAGACAAGAAGAGAAGTATATGGAATGATTTTAGAAATATTAAAAAACAAAAATATAA
>CATLHA010000043.1 GCA_949948745.1 uncultured Caryophanales bacterium | reverse complement strand
TAAAAAAAATTTATTTTTTCTAAACTTTTTTTACTTACATTGAATTTTCTCTTGATTTTTCTAAACTTTCATTATATAATATTGGTAATGGAGGAATATATATGAATGGTTTAGTTGATACTTTTGCTAATAGATTAAATACTGCTATTAGAATAAGAGATATAAAGCCTATAGAATTATCAGAAAAAACAGGGATAGACAAATCAAAAATAAGCTCTTATATGTCAGGAAGATATAAAGCAAAACAAGATGGAGTATATTTGCTAGCAAAAGTTTTAAATGTTAATGAGGCTTGGTTAATGGGGTGCGATATTCCAATGGAAAGAAATATCAAATTAGATAAATTAGGAAATCCTGTAATATCTATTCCCATATTAGGTACAGTTAAAGCTGGTTACAACTATCTAGCCCAAGAAAACTGGATAGGAACTATTGATATAGATGAAAAACTGAAAGAAAGTGGAGAACTTTTTGCTTTAAAAATACATGGCGATAGTATGTCTCCTGTTTTAATAGAAGATGATATTGTAATAGTAAAAAAACAAGATGATTTTGAAAATGGTGATATAGTAGTTGCTCTTATAAATGGTGATGAAGCTACTATTAAAAAAGGAAAGAAAAGTGATAATAGTGTATTACTACAACCATTGAACCCTAATTATGAACCACTTATATTTACAAAAGAAGAAATGAAATCTATTCCTGTTATAATTGTAGGAATAGTAAAACAACTTAAAAGAGAATTTTAAAATATTAAAAGAGAATTATGTTCTATAGTTTGCGACACAGTACATAATTCTCACACAAAACCACTATTGAAAGTGATTACTAGTATTATAACATTTTAATACTTTCATTTTCAATAGTAAATTTAAAATTTATTAAAGAAAATGGAGGTATTTTTATTATGGAAAGAAAAAACAAAAAAACAAAATCAGTAGGAAATGGAGAGGGTTCTTTATATTATAGTGAAGTTCAAAAATGTTGGATATTTCAATATGTATATAATGGAAAAAGAAAAACGATGAAACAACGAAAAAATGAGCAGAATAGAGAGTTTAAAAAAAGAGTAACAATTTTAAAAAGTAAGCTAGATAGTGGAAGTTATATTGAAACAAATAAAGACAATTTACTTACAATTCTAGAAAGATATATTGAACAAAAAAACAAAGATGGAATAACATCAGATAGAAGTTACTTAAGAGACGTAAATACCTTAAATCAAATAAAGAGAACTTGTAAAAGTTGGATTAATAATCCTATTCAAAAAGTAACTATAGAAAATATAGAAGATTCAAAAGAAGAAATAAGAAAATATGCTAATAGTACTATTGAGAAAATATGGTTTTTATTGGAAAAAGGATTTAAAATAGCTTATTCTCGTAGAAAAATCTTATATAACATTATGGAAGATGAAAATTTAAAAAAGCCTATATCTATAAAAGCTACTAAAATTATAAAATCTTTATCTACAGAAGAAGAAAAAAAACTTATAAAAGTTTTATCTTCAACACAACATAAATATAATGATATTCTTTTATTACAATTATATACTGGAATGAGAATAGGTGAAATTTTAGCTTTATCAAAAGATTGTATAAATCTAAAGGACAACAGTCTTACTGTATATAGAACAATTACTAGAGATAAAAATGATAAAGTTATTTTAGGAAATCACACAAAAACTTATGATAAGAAAACTGGAATTGATAAAGGTAAACGAACATTTCCAATGAACTCAGATGTTGAAAAAATTATAAAAAGATTATATTCTTCTAAAATCACAAATCTAAATTCTTTATTATTTTGGGATTATAATAAAAATTTTTTTATAACAGATGGAGAAGTTAATTCATATTTATTTAGATTAAATTCCAAATATCAAATATTGGAAAATAACGATGAGACTTTATCTACTCATAGATTGAGACACACTTTTGTTACAAGATGTCAGGAGAATGGATTAAATTTATCTGTAATTCAAAAATTAGTTGGTCATATTGATGGAAGTAAAATAACAAACAATGTTTATACAGATATATCTTTTGATTTTATATCTCAAGAACTAAAAAAAATTAAATAACCCCTCTACTGCATTATTATTGCATTATTTTTGTAAAACAAACCTCTACTAATTATTGATATTCCAATAATTTCAGAGGTTTATTTATATGGAGCTTACAACCATTTTTATATAATTGTTGTAAACTCTAAAATCCTCTTTACAACCGAATAATTAGTATTCTCAATAAAGTTAACTTTTTATAAATATTGTATATATTTATAAAACTTTTCCTATTGCATTATTTATTGCATTATTTTATTAAATTATTTACTGTATTTATTCTTATTAGATCTGCTACTTTATTAAATGTTTTATTAACTATTCTTACAATTATTTTTTCTTTCCAATTTAGTTCATTTTTTATTTCATTTAATACTACATTTTCTATTCTTTTCATACACAATCCCTTCTTTCGTAAATTTTTATTTACTGTAAAGGGGTTATAATTTTTCTTAATTATAATATTACTTTCTTCTTTTGTAAATACTTTTCTTTTTACTTTCAATACATTTTTAATTTCATTTTCTTTTTCCATAATAAAAACCTTCTTTCATATAAAATCATTGACAATTTATACTCAAGAGGTTATACTAATATTAAGCATACCTTTGAGTATGTTTTGTGTATAAAAGAAGATAATCAACCGTCAAATTTTTTATCTTCTTTTTCTATTTTATCTGAAATTGAGATAATGTCAAGGAATGCACTGTCATTTTCGACAAAATTTCGCATAAAAATCGCCTCAATAACTGAGGCTCTAAGAAAAAATTTTTTTAATTTTTTTATATTTTTAAATTTAATTCCCTTTCTACTTTTACTTGCAAGTAATTCCAATCTAATTTTGAAATATATTCTAATGACAAATGTGATAAATAATTATTTTCTTTAGCATACTTATTCCATTCTTGTACTAACGGAAATTTTTTCATTTCATTTGTTACTTTCTTCAATGCTTTATATGAGTTATTATAATATATTAGCATTTCACTATACTCTGGATATTTTATTTGTTCTATACTATTATAATATTCATTTATTAACACATCTATTTCATCACTAATTTTTCTTGTTTCTTCTGAATTTAATCCACTTTTCTTTATTGATTTATGCAATTTATTTCTTAAATTTCTTATTTTTTTCATTTCATTTCTTGACATTAATTTCTTGTTCTTTCTCTTTTAAATTTAAAACTTTTTTAACTTTATTAATCAAAGTCTTTATTTTTGTTTTCGGTATTATTATATATTTTTCTTTTAAAAATTCAAACTCATTAATACTTTGTCTTTGTAATGTTTTTAGTGTACTGTTTGTGATTTCATGACATGATAAAGTAAAAGAACTAAATAAACAGTTTTCATGTGCATAATTGTCCCAATCTTCCCTCGTACAATAAGGATTTTCTTTTATATATTTAATAAATTCTTTTTGACTTTTTTTATAATAATCTTTCATATTTCTAATATTTGCATTTTTTTTATTTTTATACAAAAGAATAAATCTTACTTTTTTATATTAATATTATATAAATATTATTTCTGTTTATAATATGTGGTGTTCACAATAAGAAAAAGATATTAATAAATTTAATAAGACTATTCTTATTTATTATTTCCTTTACTATTGTTTTTTATCTCTTCATATTTTTTTAACCATTCTTGATACATATTAATCTACCTCCTTTGATTAATATACAATATATTAATCTTTATTAGATTAGAGGTAAACTAACAAAATTACTAAAATTTACCTCTTATAATTTCTATATTATTTGTATATAATAATATTGTAATAAATTTATATTTTATTTATTACAAAAAATACATTAGTAGTCTTCGTATTGCTAGTGTATTTTTTTATACTACATTAATTTTAAAAGCCTCAATCTTTAAACATTTTCCTTTTGTTCCTAAATGTATTTCTGTTCCTGAAGATTTAGGCATCCAGCCAACATCTTGTATATGTTCCTGACCTTCTAATCTTTTATTTGATTTTATTTCGATTGCTTCTATTCTTCTTCCTTCTCCTGTTGTTCCTGCAACTTGCCCATTTCCTATCCAATCAGACCAACCTTTGTCTTGCATATGCACTCTATAACTTAAATCTAAACCATTATTTCCTTGTAAGATTATAGCTTCTATCCTTTTATTTTCTCCTGTTGTTCCTGCTATATCTCCTGTATTTTTCCAATCCGTCCATCCTTTATCTTGTATATGTACTTTATACTGTAGATCTGACTTTGGTACTAATCTTGATTTAAAATCATTCCATCTAGCTTCATTATTTACAAATGGTGCTGGGCATATCTTATGTGTTACATCATAATGTCTTATAACATTCTCAACTGGTATATTATATTTTGCCATTAGTTCTTTTGTTAGTTCTATTGTTTTACTTATTACTTTTTCTGTTATGTCTAATACTCCATTATTATTAAAACAACACATTTCTATTCCTATTGAGTTTGAGTTCCTACATTCATTATAATATTTCCCAGTTGTTCCACAATGCCATGCTCTATCTCCTTCTTTTACTACTTGCCATATTTCTTTTTCATCTACAAAATAATGTGCAGAGGCTTGTCTATTTACTGAATAAAAATAGTCTGCATTTGCTTTAGCTGTACTTACTGCTCCTACATAGTGTATAACTATATATTTGTTTTGTTTATTTGTCATTATTGTTCTATTTATTTGAGTTAATTTTGTATTTATTTCCATTATTCCTCAACTCCTTCTACTTCACTGTTAAATCCATAGTTTTCATCTTCCATTGTTATTCCTCCTTTTTATTATTTAACTTTTCTTTTATTTTGTCTGACAATGGAAATCCTAATTTTGTACAATTCTCTGCTAAAGATACTAATTCCATATAACATACATAAATTATTATAAAATACATTATTGAACTTGTGCCAAATGCAAACTTAAATATAAATCCAACAATTATGTATGCTAACTCTGCACATTTTTTCCCTAGTCCATCTCTCATCTTTGAACTTGATACCTTTTTATTTTCCCACGCATTATAATATCCTGTTATTATATCTAATATCATTAATATTAGCGGAACTCCTATCATCCACCATATATTTGTAAAATGTAAATTCATCAATTCTTCCATCTTCTAACCTCCTATAATTGTCTCTATATCTTTAAAATATGTAACTTTCATATTTGGATTTATTTCATCTGTGCTATAAATATGTGTTACATTTTTATATGTTTTTGCTTCATTTTCTATTTTTTCTAATATTTCAGTTTGTTCCGCTGTACATTTGATGTCAATTGGTGTTTCTAATACATAATCTACATATACTGGTGCTCCTGCATTATTTTGTTCTGATAGCCATCCTTTCAAATCATTTGTACTATTCCATTTAGTATTAATATCTGTTATTCCTACATAAAAATGATTTAGTTCTACTTGTAAAAACATTATTAAATCAGAACTTATTATATTTTTAATCTCAAAATGGCTGGAATATCCTATACCATATTTATTTATTATTTTTAAAGGTAAATCAGCACTTAAATCTAATCCATATCTTCTCGTTCCTGTTGTATGTAAAGCCCATTTTGCTTCTGTCCCTTCTAATATCAATCTCTTTACAAAATGTCTCTCATACCATTTCCCATCTTTCTTTATAAATATATCTTTATATTCTCCTATTGCTCTCATCGGTTGTTGGGTTGGTATTGTGTATGTTTGAGATTGATGTTGTGTATAACTGCTTGCTATGGCTTCTTCCACTTGCAATCCTTCTATTTTAACAGTATTACTTTCTGTACCTATATTAGCATTTGCATATATTAAAACTCCAATTTCGTCATATTCTGACTCTTGAGTTGAATTAATATTTAAGGAATTGTCTAATTTATTTTTTGTTATATAGACATTATTTTTAGTTCCAGTTGTTGGTGATATTGATTTGTATCGACATAAACATACTCTTGAATATCCTTCTTTTGTTTCTATAATAGATTTTGCGGAAATTGTTAAATTTTTACCATCATATTTTTTCACACTACCTATATTTAATAGTAAATAATGATAACCAGATTTAGCCAAAGAAGTAACAGTTAATACATCTTTACTAAATTCAACTGTCTTTATTCCTGCTGAGGCAACAGGTATGATTTCAGTATTCAATAAATTCTTATTACACATCTCAACATTAATATTACCACTATCCCCACAGCACTGTACTTCAACAGGTACCTCAGGTGTAGGTTCACCTTCTTGCCTACTATTTCCACCAATCTCAAAATTCAACACTCTCATCTCGCTACTATCTTTTAAGTCTATATTTTCTCCTGAAACTGTCCCATTAGGTAAACCTTTCAAATCTTCTCTTAATCTTTCATTTTCTTCTTTTAGCTTTATATTTTCAGTTTGTAGTGTTGATAGTTTGTCGTCTTGTTCTGTGTCTTTTTGTTTTATATTTGTTATGTCTGATTTAATTTTTGTGTCATCATAATTTTTTAAGGTATCTAATTTAGATTTATAAGCATTTGTAAAATCATTTGTAGATAAACTTTTTCCTACTATTTTATCTTGTTTTTCAAATATTTTTTCATCCCATAAGTCATTATTAAAGTTCGCTACATCTACATCATAATTTTCTATTTTATTAGGTTTTTTTGCATTGTAATGCTTTGTATAATTTGCCATTATATACACCTCCTATGATATTTTCATTAGAATTATTTTGAATCTAAAGTTACCAGTAGTAGAATCAGCAAGTACAGATTCACTACTTCCATCAGAAATATGAACAGTTCTGATTTGTATATTTATTTTTGTTGATAATAAAACTTTACATGGCATAGCTCCTGTAACATAAGAAGAACTTGTAAATACTCCTCCATTAGCTAATGCCCAAGTTCCATTTGCATTATTAGGATTTTGTAACATTACAGAAATGCATATACAATTATCTTTAGAAAATCCTGATGGATAATTTATCTCTAAATTATTTCCATTTGCTGTTCCAGTTAGAGTTGCTATATTTGATTGTGTAGTAGTAATTGTTACATTTCCGCTTCCATCAAAATTAGTATTTCCACTTACTGCTCCTTGCAATTTTATGTTTCTAGCTGTTTGTAATTTAGTTGCTGTAGCACTATTTCCGTGTACAACTATTAGATGTTGTAGCAGTAACAGCATTACCACTACAGCTAGATGCTGTTTCAGCTGTTTTTGCATTTCCATTTAAATTTCCTTCAAATCCTCCATTTGCTGTTATTTTTCCAGTACATACATTATTTTGGTTTTTTAACATCAAATTGCTTTTTATACTTTCTATATAATCTTGAAAATTTTGATATAATTCTTCTCCATCTATACTAATTAAAGATGTCACTACCCCACATAAATCTGTATTTAATCTTTTATCAATAATATCCGTTTCTGCAATATTGGTTGTACTTTTCACTGTTACTTCTGCTAAACATATTTCATATATGTTTTCATCTCTTTGTAAATTTGCTGGAGTTGTTCCACTTCCTTGTTTTACATATAATTGTGTTTCTCTTGTAGCAAGTGTTTTGTCTAATTTAACAACCACTCTATCAATTCTATTACCACTTGTTGGTCTCTCTAAGGTTAATATTCTTTCTTCCTCATTTTCATAATCAGCTCCTTCAATAATTCCTGCTCCTTTTGCTATTTTAATATTTAGTCCTCCATCTGCTGTTACTTTCATACTATTATCGCCATAATTTTTATAATGTCCGAAATAAACTCCATTTGATAAGAATTTTGCAAAATATTTTCTAAATATTTCTGCTTCATATAAACGATCTTGTTCCATTCGTCCACTTTCTTCATTTAAAACTTCCATTGAATCAAATGGAAAACTTTTTAATGTTACTATATTTGACATTTTAATTCCTTTCCATAAAAATAAGACCTAAGCTATAGGTCTTGTAATTACTCTTTTTATTTCTTCACCGTAAAGTTGGTACTTTGTCTCCAAAGCCTAATTCTACGGTTTTATTATTTCTTTCATATATTTCCTTTGCTTGAATTATCCTTTTGTCCTCATATATTCCGTCACTCTCTAAAGTTACTAAATCACCTAAAAAGAAGTCTTTTTCATATTGCATATTAGGTATTTGATATACTTTTCCTTCTACTGATTGTATTATTTTATATGTGTCAAGTTTCTTTTGTCCTTCTAAACTCAACTCATCTGGATCTTCTATATTGTTTAAATCAATTAAAACCTCCCTTCTATAAAATCCTGTTGCAGTTCCTAAAACAGTTATAAGTCTCTCTTCATTTTCTCCTTTTCCTGCGACATATCCTACATTTTTATAATTGCTATTATCATCTGTTACTTTTCCTTCTAATAGATTTTTCTTTTTTTCTGAAAAAATTATATATGGATGTTTTTTATTTCCTTGCAATTGCATATGTGTATATTGCTGTAATTCTTCATGTGTAAATTTAGACAGCATTTCATGTGTGTTCGGATTTTCTACTTGATTTATTGTCCTATCTGTTCCTTTTAAACTATCAAAATATATACATTTCTTATTTCTATCTAAATAACCATACCATCCTAATCCTGTATCTTCTGAAATATGTTTTAATTCATCATGTAAATTTGTAAGTCTTGCTTGCCATACTGTTTTTATTCCTCTATTTTGACTAACTGCCATTTTTATCCATGGAATATCTCTTTCTGGAGTTCTTATATCGTCATAGTAACTTTCCACCATATGATTTTTAATATAATGTTTTTGTATGTTTTCTGCATAATCTTGTGCTATTCTATCATAGCCATTTGTTGCTATAATTCTTCTTTTGGTTATTCCTTTTATACAAGTTCCTGTTACTTTCATCTTTTTTGAATTATTTTCAGTTACAGTAACTACTTTATCTATCAAAAGTATTTTGTTATCTTTTTTGTTAACTAACAACATATTGTCTTTTTTTAATTTGTTTGTATTGGCTTTATTTTTCATAATAGTCAATTCAAATGTACCACATTCATAATAGTTCCATGTACATATTAAGCTTTCATAATTAGTAATAATGCCGTAAAAGTTCAAAGTTAGTATTTATTATTTCTATACAATTCATATTAAATACCTACATACTTATTTGTATAGTCATTTATAGTTACTTTGTCTTTTGCACCTTCTATATCTGAACTATACTTGATTAAGTTCTTTCCTACTATTAATTTGAAAAACGTTGAGTTTAAATCTATGTTATTATAAACATCTTTAACCTCATGTGGTGTTATTAGATTTACTGTCTCTTTTCCTTCTTTTGTATCAATTACTAATTTTTCTTTTTCATCTATTTCCATATTAACTTGTATATATTCTCCTGTTGTTTCATTTGTAATACGTGGGTTTAAAGCAGGACCTATATATTCTATTTGAACTGGTACTTCTACATCTCCTATATTATCAATTTCTTTATAGAATGAAATCAAAGAAAAGCTATTAGGAAGCAACAGTGGAAAAGATAATCCACCATTTACAGACTTTATATCTATATCCTTTCCTTCTTTATCTAGCCAATATGGATTTTGACAGTAAAAAGATATAGTTGATTTGTCATGATTATTTTTTCTATCATTGAACTCTGTACCATCTTCTACTTTTCCATATATCCTATATTTCTTATAATCATTTGTATAATAAATAAGCAATTCTCCTCTTTTACCTGTTTTTGGATTAAGTGTTTTAGGATTTATTACTCTTATTATTTTACGTCTTAATTCATATAATTTAATTCTGTTTTTAGCTCTAATTGTTACTTGTAATTTTATCACACGTGGGTCTAATAAACTATCTTCACTATTGCAACCATCTTGATTTACTCCGTTGTGACTTTTGACTTGTTGCTCCGTGGATGTCCTAATCCTTCTATATGACTTAATAATATATCTTCTTCTGGATTTCCCACACTATCAAATATTACGCTTTCGTTTAAAGCTAAATTAATAACTTCTAATTTTTGCATTTTATCACCTACATTCCTGCAAATTCTGCTGCTAATCTTTCAGAAACATTATTTAATTTTCTATATGTTTCACTTGGCATTTCTGGATTTTGCTCTATATAATTTTGTTGTGTTATATTAATTGTCTTTGTTTGAGGCTTATTGCTACCTGCTTCATATTTATACATTCCTGATGTCCATTCTTTTATTTTATTTTCAATTCCAGCATCTATCGTATCTTGTATTCTTTGAATAATATTTTGGATTTTATCCGCAATACCATTATTAATTCCTTGTGCTAATTTTTCTCCTAGAGTTTGCCCTGTTATTTCATAAGCATTTCCATAAGTATTTAATAATTCTATTATCTTATTTTGGTTTTGTTCAACATTTAATAACATTTTTTCTGCTGTCTCTTGTGCTAAGTCTTTCTGTTTATCATAATATTTTTCTAATTCTTCTAGTTGTTTGTCATATTGCTCTTTTTGTTTATCAGCCTCATCTTCTATTGCTTGTAATTTATTGTCTTGTTCTTCTTTTAATAAGTCTTGTTGTTCTTTTAAAGCATCTTTTTTGTCTTGCAATGCTCTTTTATCAAGTGTCTTTTGATAATCCGCTATAAGCTTGTCTAATTCTTTCTGATAGTTTGCTTTTGTTGTTGCATCATGTTCATATGCAATTAATTGTTCTAATCTATTTCTTTTTCTTTCATATTCTGCATCTTGTTCAGCTCTCGTTTTATCTTCTTCTGCTTTGTCTAATAAATCAAGTTCTTTTTGTATAGATTCAATTCTTGCATCATATTCTTCATTAATTGCATTAATCCTTTTTTCTTTCCATTCTTCAACTAATTTTATATTTTCTTCAATAGCCTTTTTATCCGCTTCTTGCATTTCTTCAAGTTGCTTTGTTATAGCATTCGTTAATTGTGATACTGTATCATCAACACTTTGTACTCTTAAATCTCTTTTTTGTTGTTCATAATTTCTTATAGTGTCTAATTCTTCTTGATATAACTGTTTTCTTTCATCTAGAGATAATCTTTCATCTTTCATTATTTGATTTAGATAGCTTTGATGTAATTGTATTATTTTATTTAAGTCTCTTTCTTGTTCTTTAGTATCATATTCAGCACCTCTCAAGTTTTTTTGATCTTGTATATATCTTTCATAGTCAGTTGTTTGCTGATCTAATAATTCTTTATTTTTTTGTGCTAGTTCTTTTCTTAGTTCATGCAACTTTTCTTCTAATTCTTGTTTTTGTTCTGTTGTTTTTGCTAAGACATTATAAGCATATTGATACATATTAATTTCGTCTTGTAAACTTATCTGATCTAATGATTTTCTATGTTCTATCATTGCTGTATAATCATCTAAATTCTTTTCTTTTAGTTCTTTTTGCAATGAATATATTTTCTCTGTTAGTTCCCATTTTTCATCCTGTGTTTTTGCATATTTTTTTAGTGCTAGTTGATACATGTTTATTTCATCTTGCAAACTTATTTGGTCTAATGCTTTTTTATGTTCTATTTGCTTTTTGTAATTATCTAGTGCTTTGTTTGAATACGACTTTGAAGATGATCCACTTCCTGAACTTCTTTTAGGAGTAGATACAGATGTTGGTGTTATATTAGGAACCTCTGTTGGGGTATATCCACCTATCATTTGCAACAATCGTAATATTGCTTCTAACTTTGGTTTAAAGTTTTCATCGTATGCTATTCCCATATTAGTTGCAACTTGTCTTTGTATATTTTCATCATTTAGTGCTGCTTGTATATTCTCTATATGTCCTTGTATAGAAGTTTGAGAAGCACCCCAAGCTTCATCTGCCTGTAATTGTTGTGCATCTATTATTCCTTCTAATACATCTGTTAATATTCCTCCAGCACTACTTGCCTCTGGATATGCTTTTGCAACTGTTTCAACTGCTTTTTGATAATCTGTTGAGTCTTTTTTGGCTGTTTTTATTATATTTAGATATTCTTGTAGTTCATTCGCATTTACTTTTAACTGTGCTGCTTCTTTTTGTTGATTTTTTATTGTATCTATATCAAAAGCTTTTGATATATTCTTAATAACATTTCCCTTTTTTATACTTTCTTTATTTTCATTTAATCTATCATTTAAATCATCTATTGAATTTCCATAATCTCCATTAATCTTTTGGTTCTGCTTAAACTGTTTTTCTAAGTTCCTTGCATCTTTTTCTGCTTGTTTCCATTGTTTATCCAACTCTTTCCATTTTTCATAATCTGAATTTTCTCCAAAGGCAGAATATTGTTTCATTTCTTCTGATAATCTTTGCATTTCTTGTTCTTTTTGAATCTTTTGCTCTAATAAAGAAATTTGTCCTTGAATTTTTGTATTTTCATCTTCTAACCAAGTTAGATTACTATCTGTATATGCTCCATTTTTTATTTCTTCATATCTTTTAGTAGTTTCATTTAATTTTGCTTGTGCCTCTTCATTTTCTCGTATTGCATTACATAACATACTTATAGCAGTAATTACAGTTGTAATTGTTCCAACAATAAAAAAAATAGGATTTGCTTTTAAAGCTACTGTAAAACTTTCTGTTGCAAACATTGCTTTCAAGGCTGACTCGCTATATGCATCTTTTGCTTTTTTTAATGCAGTAACAGCCAATGTAGTTGTCGCTAAAGTAATTCCAAACGTCGTCATTCCAGCTGTAAGCGTTGGATTTTGTTTTATTAATGAATTTATAAAATTTAATATTCCTGTCCCACTTTCTAGAATATTTTTCATCATAGGTTCTAATGCTTCTGCATATGCAACTTGAGTTTCCCTCAAAGATTGAGAATATTGCCCTTGCTTACCTGCCAATGTTTCTAAATAATCACTCATAGCACTTGCAAAAGGTTCTGCTGCATACATCGTTCTATTTAAATATGCTTGGTTTTTTTCTGCTTCTGTTAATCCATTTGCTGTTTTACCTATTGATCTTGCATAGTTATCTAGCATTACACTTAAATTTTCTGTAACACCTGCACTATCACTTAATGTTGATAAACCTTGTCTATATCCCTCAGAAGCTACTCTCACTGCTTCCGAAACTGTGTAATTGGCATTTCTATTACGTATAGCACTATTTGTTAATGCTTCTATCATTTTTTCAGTTTCTTGTGCTGACATTCCCATTAAGCTAAAATTCTTAATTGTAGTCGCTAAATCTGATTTAGTCATATATGCACCAAATTTGTTCATAATCTTTGATAAATCAGTCATACTTTCACCAGTGTATTCTGACACATTTTGTAATGAACTCATTGCTTGAGTATATGAGTTATATTCATTTACACAATCTTTTATAGCTCCTACTATTTTTCTTAATGCCAATACAGCAGTAGCTGACATAGCCAGATAACTTGCATCTAGACTTTTATTGCTACTTTCTACTTGTTTATTGTTTTGTTCTATTTCTTGCAACTTCTTCCTAGCTGTCTCTAATCCTTTTTCTAGTGCTTCTGTTTTTGCTTGCAAATCTATAACTAACTTTCCTATTTGTGTTTCACTTGACATTATATCACTTCCTTTTTTGCATAATAAAAACACCTACAGTTCTGCAAGTGTCTTAAATAATATATATTTTAATATTCTACAGTTTCATATTGATAATCATCTATTTTATATCCAAATATAGTTTGTTTTATTTTAAATTTATATATAGATGCAAATTTCATTTCTTTTGAGTTGTTATCTATATAAGCTATATCATAATTATTCTCTAGACAATAATTACCATATTTATATAAAAAACTTTCTTTCCTTTCAAAATTTTTCTTTTTTACTGAGGCTAAATCCCATTCAAAATTTGAAGTAATATATTTTTTCGCCTTATCAAATTCCGATTGAGAGACTAAGTCTAAAAATTTTTCCATTGTTTCATATTCAGATAAACCATTATAGTTCATAATAAAAACAATAATTAATATTGCAATTATTATTCCTGCCCAAAACTTCCAATTTTTCCAAACACACCTACTA
>CATLHA010000042.1 GCA_949948745.1 uncultured Caryophanales bacterium | reverse complement strand
TATTTTATAAAAAATATTAAAAAGTTTGTAAAAAAACAGTTTAAAAAACTTTACATAAGAAAACCTCTGAAAAAAATCAGGGGTTTGTCTACAGTCTGATAAAAACAGAAAGCGATTTCTGTTTTTATATTTTATATTTGCTTTTTGCTTTTAAGTAAAGACCATATAACTTCTCATACGTCTCTTTGGATACTTGTGATTGTATTTTTAAAAATGTTTCTTCTTTTCCTTCATAAATTCCCTCCCAATCACTTTTTAATAATTTGAAAAGTGTATCAATTTCTTCTTCTGAAGTTGTTAAATTATTTAGTTTCAAATATCTTTTAAAATCCTCTTTATTTATGTTTACAATCCATTGTTTTAGTAAATTCTTATACATATTTTTCACCCTTATAAAATATATGCAATAATTTTGGAAATAAGCACAAACTAAAAATGGTGAAATATATGAGAAAATATTATAAGCTAATTGAAAATAGGATTCTTTTTTTGGAAATTGTTGTTGGTATCTTTATGTTTATTTTACTTGTTTCTTTAATTTATACTATTTATTATAGGAAGACTTTTTATACTCAAAAACTATCCTCTTTGACAGAAGTTATTGTTGAAGGAGAAAGTGCTCCAAGAGGAAGAATTTATGATAGAAATTATAGGCTATTAGTAGATAATGTATCTGTTCCTACTATTTATTATAGAAAAGAAAAGAAAATTACACAGAAGGAAGAAATAGATCTTGCTTATAAAATTGGAGAACATCTGGAGCTTGATTATAGTAAATTACTTTTACGTAACTTAAAAGAATTTTATTTAATTCAATATCCTGAAAAAGGTCATGAGAAAATAACAGAAGAAGAGTTGAAAAAACTTGAAAGACGAGAATTAACATCAAAAGATATTGAAGAATTTAAAATTTCTAGAATTACCGCTGAAGAATTATCTTTTTATGAAGATCGGGATAAGAAGGCAGCTTATATATATTATTTAATGAATCAGGGATATTCTTATCAGGATAAAATATTAAAAAGTGATGGTGTAACAGATAGTGAGTATTCTTATTTTTCAGAAAACGCTTCCCATTATCGTGGTGTTAATACAAAGGTTATATGGGAAAGAAAATATTTATATGGAGATACATTTCGCTCTATTTTGGGAAGTATTGGTTCTATTACAAAGGAAAAGAAAAATGAATATTTAGCAAGTGGTTATAGTTTAACTGATCGAGTTGGTGTTAGTAATTTAGAATTGCAGTATGAATCTTTGTTAAAAGGAACAAAGGCTACTTATTTGAAAAAAAGTGATTCTAGTTTAGAAAAGCTGACAGATGCAGTTCGTGGTAATGATATTGTTTTATCTATTGATATTCTTCTTCAACAAAATGTGGAAAGATTGATTGATGAACAATTAATTAGGGCAAAAGGAGAAGCTAATACAAAGTATTTGGATAAAACATATGTTATTATTCAAGAACCCTTTTCTGGTGAAATTCTGGCAATGTCAGGAAGAAAGCTTGTCCGAAAAGAAGATGGGTATGAAGGTATTGATATTACTCCTTATGCTTTGACTGATCCTATGGCTCCAGGCAGTGTAGTAAAAGGAGCTTCTATGTTAGTTGGATATAATACTGGTGTTTTAGAAATTGGAGAAGTAATGACAGATGAGTGTATTAAAATTAAGTCTATTCCAGCAAAATGCTCTTCTCATAGAGTTGGTCGATTAAATGATATTATTGCATTGGCTGAATCATCCAATGTGTATCAATTTAAAATTGCAATGAGAGTGGGTGGAGCTAATTATTCTTATAATCAAGATATAAAAATTCGTCCAGAAGCTTTTCAAATTTATAGAAATACATTTCAACAATTTGGATTGGGAGTGAAGACAGGAATTGATTTACCAGTTGAAAGTTTAGGGTATATTGGTTCTAGTATAAAACCAGAATTTCTTTTGAATTATTCTATTGGACAATATGATACCTATACACCGATTCAGTTATCTCAATATATTACAACAATTGCATCTAATGGTACTAGATATCAACCACATTTATTAAAAGCAGTTTATGAACCAACAAAAGTTGAAGATCTTGGTAGTTTAGCTTATGAAATAATACCAATTTCGCTAAATAAAATAGATACTAAGGAAGAATATTTAAAGCGTGTACAGGAAGGATTTCGGGCAGTTATGACAATTGGATTAGGAAAAAATGTGATGGGTAATTCTCCAAATCCAGCAGGAAAAACAGGAACTAGTGAAAGTTTTTTAGATACAGATGGTGATGGTAGAATTGATACCGCTACTGTTAGTAATGCTTTTGTTGGATATGCTCCCTATGAACATCCAGAAATGACGATTACAGTTACTTCTCCTGATGTTGAGGATCCAAGTACGAATGTTTCTTTTCATAGTTATGTAAATCGAAGAATTGCAAGAGAAATATCCAATTATTATTTTAATAGAAACCAGTAGTAGGATATAAAAATCCTTTGATGGAGAGAATTGTTTGTTTAAAACTCTTCTTTTTTTTCTATAAAAAATTATAAATTGTAAAAAAACTTTTGATTTTTTTATATTTTTTGATATAATACCTATAGGAAACGAGGAGGGATATTATGGCAAAAGTTGGAAATAGACAAAAAAAGACTCTAGTGTGTACAGAATGTAACAGTGAAAATTATAGAGTAGAAAAAAATGTTAAGAACACAACTGATCGTCTTGAAATACGTAAATATTGTTCAAAATGTCAAAAGCATACAGTGCATAAAGAAAAGAAATAGTATAAACAACTATGCTAGAAATTTTTCAATCTTGGAACTTTTAACCAATTGATAAAGATACAGGGTTTTAGAACTTTATATCAAAATTCAAGAAAAAATAAGAAAAACATGTATAAAAATTTAAAAATAAATTTAAGGGTAAACTAATCATTTTCCCTTTTAATTTTATAAAGGAGGTTTTTTAAATGGTTAATGTAAACGATTTAAAAGTTGGTATGACTATTCAAATGGATGGTAATATTTATACTGTACTAGAATTAGGACACGTAAAACCTGGGAAAGGTGCTGCATTTGTTACTGCAAAATTAAAGAATTTAAGATCTGGTGCAATTATTGAAGAAAGATTCAATGCTGGTATTAAGATTGAAACTGCACGTATTGAAAGAAGAGATATGCAATATCTATATGAGATGAATGGTATTTATTATTTTATGAATATGGAAACATATGATCAAATCGAATTGAATCAATCATCTTTAGGAGATGACGCTAAGTTCTTAAAAGAAAATTTGGTAGTAAGTATTACTTCTTATGAAGGGGAAGTAATTGGTATGTCATTACCTGATAAGATTGAGTATGTAATTGCTCATTCAGAACCAGCCGTAAAAGGGAATACAAGTAGTGGGGCTATGAAAGATGCTACCCTTGAAAATGGTATGGTAGTTAAAGTACCATTATTTATTGAAGAAGGAGAAACTATTTTAGTTACTTCAAAAGATGGAAAATATTCATCAAGAGCGTAATGCTCTTTTTTTCTTTGGCTAAATGTGATATAGTTAAGAAACTGGAGGGTATTATGGAAAGAAACTATGCAAATCTTATATATATGAATGGACTTCAATATCATAAGAAGACAATTGAATATGAAGAATGGACTGATAGTATTGAGATTAACTCTTTTCAAACGACAAGATTTAGTGCTCATAATGTTTCTAAAATCTTAGAAAATGCTATGGCTAGAGAGAGTGTTCATGATATTCGTTTTATATTGAGGAGGGAAAATCCTTATTGTTTAGAAAGAACTACTTATGATGGTGTTGGTACAAAAAAAATGATTATTGTTGCAGATAATGCACTTGTCGTAAAGAATGGTACTTTTATGGATCAAAAAATATTTAGTTCTTATCAAAGATATGTTGAAAATCATCCTGTGACAGACTCTTATATGACTTATTATAACATTGATATGTTTGATGTGTTCAAAAAAGAAGAATATCAAAAAATAATTCATCTTTTTGAAAAAATGATGGATGGTACTGTTTTGGAGGAACACTTACGACAAGCTTGTTCTGTGGTTTCTAATGATGTTTATTTAGAACTTTTATATGCTTTAAAAGATATTGCTGGACGACCTGTATCTAAAAAAATATCTATTCCTGCTAGAGAGAAAGTAAAAAAATTATCAGAATATTATAATTAATATTTTTTGGACTCTAACTTTTAAATTTATTGCATTTAAATTAAAAAATTGTTATAGTTAATTTGTACAAGATAGGTGAGAAATAGTATGAATCAGGATTTGAAAAAATTAACAGATGTTTTTAATCAAGAAATGCGTAAATTTATTTTATCATTTGATTTTTCTTTGATGAAACAAAAAGAAGAAGTGATTTGTACAAAAATATCAGAATATTTAAACCAAAAATACAAAAACTTTCTTCGTTTTGATACAGAAGAAATTAGCGATAAAATAAGAGAAAATTTTGGATATAGTATTTCAAAAGGAGAACAATCATTGAAAGGTATTCATAGTACTCATTTTGAAACTATGGAAAACTTTAAACAAAAAATGGATTTTCATAGAAAAAA
Organism: uncultured Caryophanales bacterium; assembly: GCA_949948745.1. Classification (GTDB taxonomy): domain Bacteria; phylum Bacillota_I; class Bacilli_A; order RF39; family UBA660; genus Alloscybalousia. The sequence goes on along the minus strand of CATLHA010000042.1, from coordinate 9,548 downwards.
AAGAAAAAACATATTAGAAGGTTTTGATTCCAATCAGGCGAATAATCATTTTTCGGATTTAGATTCTAGAATATCAGAGGCAATTGATCAATATTTAGGCAGAAGAAATTATGATAATCAAAATTATGAGAGGTTTCGTTTTCAAATAAAAACAGCTATTAGAAATTATATTAAAGATTCAAAAAATCAAATTCTTAGTCAAGTACATAAAAGTGCAACTATTCAAAGTGATATTTTAGATGAACAAGTTCAAGCAGTTGCGAATCAAATACTAAAAAAAGCAGAAGACTTATCTTTAGAAAGTATTTCTTCTATGGAAAACACAGCTATTGATTTGTCTACTTCTAATATTTCTTATACACCAGAAGTGGTGGATTTTGTGCTTGAAAGTAAGGAAGAATATGAAAATTCTAAAAATAATGAATATGGGAGTTTACCTGGCAATGTTATTTTATAAGAAGTTATGTAGTCATAACTTTTTTTTATTTTCATAGAATTTATTAGAAAAGAGGATGATTTGATTGATAAATAAACAAAGTTTGTGGTTTTTAACATTATTTAGTTTAATTTTAGTTTTAAGTGTGTATTATATTACTATGCCAAATGAGCTACTACTTACAAATAATAATAATAATACAAAGAAAACTTCTTCTGAAATAGAAAAGAAAAACAAAGAGGAAGAAAAAGAAGATAGTAGTACAAAAGTAACAATTAAAGAAAGTGAAACATTAGTTACTATGAGAGTTACTTTAGAAGAGGAAAGAGATAAAAAGCTTGCAGAATTAAGAACAACATTAACTAATGAAAAGTCAACAGCTTCAGAAAAAAATGATGCTTATGAACAAATGAAAATGATGGATGAGGTTAAAGCATTAGAAAGTACTATTGAACAGCAAATCAAATCGACTTTTTCCTTAGATAATTTTGTTAAAATAGATGATAAAAATGTCAAAGTCGTGGTGATAAAAAAGGATCATGATAGTAATTTGGCTAACCAAATTATGAAAAAAGTTCAGGAAAATTTTGAAAATAAGGTTATTGTTACTGTTAAGTTTGAAGTATAAAATATTATAAGTATTTTTTTACTATTCCTTTTCTTTTTCTGTTGCATACAATATCATAGGTAAATAGAAATAGGCAAGGAGTGGAAGTGTGAGAGGTAGTATTTTAACTCCAAGAGAATATGATATTTTTTCTTTGCTAGTGCAAAATAAAAATACGAGGGATATTTCAGAAATACTTGGGATTAGTGATAAAACAGTGAGAAATCATATTTCAAATGTGATACAAAAAGTAGGCGCTAGAAGTAGGTCTAGCGCTGTTGTAGAGTTAATTAGACTGAAAGTGCTTTCAGTTCCAAAATTATAAAGGATAAATAGAAATGTTTATTCTTTTTCTTTTTGTTTCTTCATAAAATAGATTAGGTGAAGAAAATGTTAAGAAGAAAAGCGCTTAGAAAAATATTAATAACTACTTTTGCAATATTTACTTTATTTATTGTGTGTCTAGTTACAGAGGATACTTTTGTTAAAGATTTGGAGGTATCAAAGGATGTAGAATATGTAACCTCGCTTGGTATGGACTATGTCTATCTTTTAAATAATAATAATTATCTTGTTAGAACAAATACTTTACTTGGAACTGATGATACTAAGAAAAAGATTTCCTGTTTAGTTGACTATTTAACAATTGGAAAAGTTGATCATCTTCCTGCTAAACTAAGTGCCTTGTTACCATCTAATGTAAAACTATTAGACATGGAGATTGAGGAAAATGTTGTAACATTAAATTTTTCTAAAGAATTATGGGATGGAGATTCTAAATTGTATGAAAGAATGATAGAATCTCTTACCTATAGTGTAGTATCTATAGATGGGATATCAGGATTAAAGCTTAAGGTAGAGGGTGTCTTAGTTACAGAAATTCCTTCTACTAAAAAGATCCTTCCTGAAGTTTTAACAAAAGAATATGGGATTAACAAAGTTTATGATATTGATTCTACTAGTAATATTACAAAGGTAACTACCTACTATTTAAATAAAATAGATAATCAGAATTATTATGTTCCTGTTACTAAATATGTAAATGATTCTAGAGAAAAAGTAGATATTATTGTAGAAAATTTATCTGGAAATTTTTTATATGAAACGAATTTGATTTCATTATTACAAAATGATATTGAATTAATGAATTACCAAATAGAAGATGAATTAATGTTACTTAATTTTAACAATAATTTATTTAATAACGAGAAATTTTTAGAGGAAGTAACTTATCAAGTAGCGTATTCCATTTTTGATAATTATGATGTTCAATCAGTATTGATTGAGGTAAATGGGGAAGAATTTACGAGAATAGAAAAATAAAACAGTGGAAAGTTTTGACTTTTCACTGTTTTTATGTTAAAATTAGAAACTATATTTTGTATATATAGAAAAGAAAAAGCCTTTTTAAGGCTTTATTAACTAAGTGGTGTCCTGGAAGCGATTCGAACGCTTGACCGATGCCTTAGAAGGGCATTGCTCTATCCAGCTGAGCTACCAGGACGTCTTGTTCATTTAACGAACAATTCCATTATACAAAACTGTATTATATTTGTCAATATTTATTTTTAGAAAAAATTATGTTATAATAATTATAATAATAGGGAGTTGGAAGAGATGAATCAAATAAATGCCGTAGATTACGATAAAATTAAATATAGACTTTATGAACGTAATGGCGTATTGGTACTTTCCTTACAATTGCTTCGCCAGGAGTATGATGAGTTCAATAATGTAGTTGATAAAACAGTAGACTTTTATGTTGTTAAAGATCCAAAGAATATCAAAGAAATTCTATCTTCCTTGGCAAATTCTTCAAAGCGTATTTCTTTAAAAGAGAATGATTTAATTGTTAATGATCGTGATGGAAATCAATTAGCTATCAAAGATTATGAGAAACTTCAAAAACGTAGGGAATTGAAACAATTTTCAAGCAAACTTGAAAAAAGAATAGAAAAGCTGAAATGTAAGAAAAAATGTAAAAATGTAAGAGTTCATGACAAGGAAAGTAAACTTTTAAAGGTGAAACGTATTGCTCATGATGCTTTCACTGCGATGGGAGTTGTTTTTACTATTGGTAGCGCTATTGCTTTTAGTAAAAGTAATTCTAATTCTCTTCCTTTTTTTCCTAGACAGATGCAAGAAAGAAGAGTTGATGAAGAACCTATTGTGAATAAGACAGAAAAACATGTATTGGATCAAGAATTAAAAGAAGCTGGTAATTTTGATTATAAGTATGGGATAGTTACTGCTTCTTCTAATTTTAAAGATGTTTCTGCTATTCCTTCATCAGAAACTCAGGAAGATTTAAATGTCCAAGCTATTGATATTGGTGCTGATATATTGAATGAGCAGGTTGATGCTATTACTTCAAATGATGTTGATGCTTCTAGTTCAGTTGAATCAAATACTTCTGGTTCAGCTGAAGAGAGTTTTTCTGCTTTTGGTAGTGATATGATAGAGCAGAGTGAAGATACAAAAATAGAAGAATCTTCTTCAAACTCTGTTACAGATGATGATCAAAATCTTATGGATGAAATTGATAAGGTGATAAAACAAGCAAATGATGATATGAAAGTTATAGAAGAAACACAACCTATACAACAAAAAGAAACAGAGGACTTTCAATTTGATATATCAAAAGAAGAGACGGATGAAGAATTGAAAGCTGCTTTAGCAACAGAGGAAGATATTGCGAGTATTGAAGAAGAAGCTGCTAGTCAGGTGGAAGTAGAAAACATTATTGAACAAAATAGTGCTCCTGTGGAACCTGCTCAAGTAGATGCAAATACTGTTATCCTTAGTGATAATGAAATTACTGAAATTGCGAAACAAATGCTTGCTAGTAATGCAACACCAGAGGAAATTGAACATGTAGCAATAGCTCTTGTCAATGGGGAAAATTTAAATGCTGCTCCTCAATATGGAACAAATTATATTGAAAAATTTGCATTAACACCAGAACAAATTGACACCATTAAAGCAACAGTTCGTCATGAAGCAGGTGCCAATCCTAGAGAAAATTATGCGGTAATGTCTACTGTTATTAGACGATGTGAGAGTGGTGCTTGGGGTGGTGGAAATAATCCATATGATGTAATTACTGCTCCTGGACAATTTGAATCTTACTTAAAAGGGCATTATAAAAAATATGCGAACGGTCAATATCCAGAATGTACAGATGAAATTGTTGATGCTATGTTAACTGGTCAATTAGAACCGTTTCATGATAAAGAAAGATTTTCATCAGGTAGTGGGGCAACAGGAGAACAATATACAAGTAATGGAAATCATTTTCGCTAATAGAAAAACGTCACAATTTGTGGCGTTTTATTCTGCTTTTACAGATGACTCTAAAATACTTAAAATTTCATCCTTTGTTTCTTGTTTTGCATTCTTCCATACAAGTTCGAAGAATACTCCCATTCCAGGTAATGTAATTTCATCATTGTTTTGAATACTTTCTTCGATTGCACTTTGTAATGCTTCTTTGTTATCTCCTTTAAAATTATTTATAATGTGACTTCTAATATCTAAATTCATAAACTCATTCCTTTCATTACTATTTTGGGTAAAAAGATTTTATTTTATACAAATTTCATGATAAAATGAAAAAAGAATTCGTGGTGATGAAGATGCAGATTAAAATTAAAGATAAGATTGTCGATGTTGAAGTGATAAAAAAATTAGGAACAAAGAACACTTATTTTAGAGTAAAAAGTGATTTAAAACTTCATGTTTCTACCAATACTTTGGTATCAGAAAGACAAATCAAAAAAATGATTCTAGATAATGAAGATTCTATTTATAGTATGTTTTTAAAACAACAAAAAAAAGTAGATAATAATACGGGCTTTTATTATTTAGGAAAACAATATGATGTAGTAAATGTGATTGGAAAAGATATCACATTAGGAGAAAATAAAGTTTTTGTAGGAAGAAATGCTGATATTGAAAAATGGTATCAAAAACAAGCAAAGAAACTTTTTAGTGAACGTCTTGATTATTGGTATTCTGTATTTACTAAAAAAATTCCCTATCCTAGTTTGACGATTCGAAAAATGATAAGTCGTTGGGGAGTTTGTAATTCAAAGTTAGAAAGAGTTACTTTAAATTTAGAACTTATTAAAAGAGATGTTAGTTGTCTTGATTATGTTATCGTTCATGAGCTTAGTCATTTTAAAGAGATGAATCATTCTGATAAATTTTGGAAAGTAGTAGAAGAAAATTATCCAAATTATAAAAAAATACGTAAAATTATGAAAGACTATTAAAGGAGAAAATGAATGGAAAATATTGTTTTTGATTGTGAAGAGCTAGAGAAAATAGAAGATTTATTTCCTTCTTCTAAAGAAAAAAGAGAGCCACTTGGTTTATTAATTTATGCGAAAGAAGAACAGGGTACTACAGTACATTATAATGGAAATTATTGCCATTTTACAGTTTCTTTTGAAAATGGTAGCGTAGAAAATTTAAGTATCTATAGTTTTTGTTTAGGATACATGATAAATAGAAATCAAATTTTTCGTTCTTTTAACGAATATCAAGGTGTTTTTCATTTACTTCCTTTAACAAAAAATTCTTGTAAAGTTCTTAGTTCTTATCATATTCATACCTTTGATTTGATTTTAGATGGTATTGGCAGTGGCTTTATTGATAGACAAGGAGATTCTATCTGGGTTTCTTATAATGAAAGAATAAAAAATCAAGCACCAAAGAATAAGTCTTATCAGTTTCAGATAGAAAGATTAGAAAATGAGTCATTATTTCATATTTATGATACTAAAGAAAGAGAATTATTAGAGTCTTTTCTATTAGAAGGAAATAAGGGATTGGAAGATGTCCCATATTATATTTTAGAAAATAAAAGTTTAAAGAAAATGTTTGGTGAGTGTAAGAATGATAATAACTAGTTTAGAAAATGAGAAAATAAAAAAATGTGTTCGTTTAAAAACAAAAAAACATCGTGATTTAGAGGGATTGTTTTTGGTAGAGGGATTTCATTTAGTAGAAGAAGCTTATAAAGCAAATCTAATTGATGAGATTATTTTAGTAGAAGGGGAAGCTTGTTCTTATTCACTTCCTATCGTTTCTGTAACAGAAGAAGTGATGAAGAAACTTACGATGATGGAAACGCCCTCTCCTATTATGGCAGTTTGTCATAAGAAAAAAATGAATAATGATTTAGGAAATCATCTTTTATTGTTAGATGAAATTCAAGATCCAGGAAATTTAGGAACTATTATTAGAAGTAGTAAAGCTTTTCATATTGATACGATTATATTAAGTGAAAAATGTTGTGATTTGTATAATCCTAAAGTTCTACGTTCTACTCAGGGAATGGCCTTTCATATGAATATTATTACAGCTGATTTAAGTGAAATTATTTTAAGATTAAAACAAAGCCAAATTCCAGTTTATGGAACTAGAGTAGATGGCGGGATAGATGCTTATACTTTGTCTTCAGCTCAAAAAGAAAAGTATGCTTTGGTTATGGGAAATGAGGGAAATGGTGTATCTGAGCAGATTTTAAATCTTTGTGATAAATATCTTTATATTCCAATGAACTCAGAAGTAGAAAGTTTAAATGTAGGAATTGCAACTAGTATCTTGCTTTATGAATTAAATAGGAGGTAATATGGAAGAATTTATTTATATTGGTAAAATTGTAAACACTCATGGGATTCGTGGAGAAATTCGACTTTTATCTGATTTTGATCGAAAAGAAAAAGTTTTTGTCCCTAATATGACTTTATATCTTGGAAGAAAAAAAGAAGTAGTAAAAATTACAAGTTATAGAAAACATAAAAATTTTGATATGATTTGTTTAGAAGGATACAATGACATTAATGAAGTTCTTCGTTTTAAGGGACTTTATGCCTATGTAAGAAAAGAAGATCTTGGATTAGGTGATGGAGAATTATTAGAAAGTGATTATATTGGAATGGATGCTATCTTTTTAGGAAATATTATTGGTAAGGTTGTTGATATTGAGAATCGTGGTCGAGGGAACAAAATTTTTGTTATTGAAAACAACGAAAAAAGAATTTTAATTCCATTTCAACAAGTGTTCATTAAAGAAGTTTCTCTTTATTCTAGAAAAATAGAATTTCAAGATATTGAGGGGTTGATTTAATGAAAATAGATATTTTAACATTATTTCCTGAAATGTTTTCTACTGTTTTTGAAGAATCTATTATCAAAAGGGCCAAAGAAAAGAGAATTGTTGAAATTAATGTAATTAATTTTAGAGATTATTCTAAAGATCCTCACCAAAAAGTAGATGACACTCCTTATGGTGGTGGATGTGGTATGGTTCTTACTTGTCAACCGATTTTTGATTGTATTGAAAGTATTAAAACAGAGGATAGTAGAGTTATTATGCTTACTCCAGATGGAGTTTCTTATAAACAAGAGATGGCATATTCTTTCGCAAAAGAAAAACATTTAATTTTACTTTGTGGTCATTACGAAGGTTTTGATGAGAGAATTAGAAGCATTTGCGATTTTGAAGTTTCTATTGGGGATTATGTATTAACTGGTGGAGAAATTCCAGCTATGATTTTAGCAGATTCTATTATTCGCTTGCTTCCAGGAGTGATTGAAGAAGAAAGTCATATACAAGATAGTTTTAATGATCATTTACTAGATTATCCATCTTATACAAAACCTCAAGTTTTTAGGGGAATGGAAGTTCCACCAGTATTAATTTCTGGAGATCATAAAAAAATAGATGAATTTCGCATGGAAATGCGCTATAATAGAACTAGGGAAAGACGTCCTGATTTATTAGAAAAATAGGAGAGGTGAAATCATGCTTGATAAAAGATATTTAGTCGTGAAAGAGAAAAATGATCCAACGATTACATATTTTGAATATGATAAGATGGAAGGATATGATTTATCTCCTAAAAAAAATATTAAAATTAAGGATGCGATTAATGTAAATAAAGTAGTTATTATTAATCCGAGTCTTATGAATAAAGTGGCTACTAAAAAACTAGATTTAAAGTTTAAAAAGTTACTTCAATTTATGTCTGTTATTTTTGAATCTGATGATGATACTACTACAGGGGATGCTTATAGAGAGGGGCTTAATGAAATTAGTAAGCTTCGACTAGAAGCTAAAGTAAAGTATCAAAAATATATGGATGAAGAAAGTTTTAAAATGTTAGAAAAGAAACTTGATATTTTAGAACAGGAATTAAAGTCGCGTTTATATTATTTACAACAGTATTATTATGAAAGACAATTTCAAGCACAATATGAATCTCAGTATCAAAATCAGGATACAGAGGAAAATTCTATTGGTAGAAGAAGTAGATAAAACAAAGAAAAGTTCTTTGTTTTTTTCTTTATCGCTAGTTTTTCTATTATAGAAAAGATTTAAAAAATATAGTTGATTTTTGGAAGAAAGTTTGCTATAATCTTATTCGTTAGTAATCCGATGTCGTATTTGAAATTTTTAAGATATGATTACTGTTAAAACAAGGAAAGGAGATATCGTATATGGCAAACGTAATTGATAAAATTACAGCAAAGCAAATGAATCCTAACGTTCCTGAATTTCGTGTAGGTGATACTGTACGCGTAGACGTTAAGATTGTTGAAGGAAAAAGAGAAAGAATCCAAGCATTTGAAGGACTTGTAGTAGCTCGTAAGAATGGTGGAGTTTCTGAAACTTTTACAGTTCGTAAAATGTCTTCAGGAATTGGTGTAGAAAGAGTTTTCCCAATTCATTCTCCAAAAATTGCTGGTATTACAGTTGTTAAGAAGGGTAAAGTTAGACGTGCTAAATTAACTTTCTTAAAGGGTAGAGTTGGTCAATTCAAAATTAAAGAAAGAAGAGACAAGTAATAAGAAGGCCACTGGTCTTCTTTTATTTGTCGGTTGATAAAAATGAAAGATAAATTAATTAAGAATATTAAGGAAATATTTCCATATATTGTGATTATTATTTTGGTTCTTCTTGTTAAAAAATTTATTTTTGGAACTGTTTTAGTAAATGGAAATAGTATGTTAGATACTCTTCATAATGGGGATTTGATGATTTTGGATAAGATTAGTTATCGTTCTAATAAAATTAAAAGATTTGATATCGTTGTTGTTCAAGTTGGAAAAGAGAAAATTATTAAAAGAGTCATTGGACTTCCAGGAGAAGTAGTTACTTATCATAATAATGAACTTTATATTAATGGGAAAAAAGTAAAGGATCCCTATCCAAGTCAAGTGACTTATGATTTTGTTACGGAAAAGATTGAAGATGATTTTTACTTTGTTATGGGAGACAATAGAACAGATTCTTTGGATAGTAGGAGTATTGGAACTGTAAAAAGAAAAAATATATTAGGAAAAGCACAATTTATTCTTTTTCCTTTTCATCGATTTGGAAATGTAAAATAAATAGGATAATTGTCAAATAGTGTGTGTAGATACAAAAAAGTGATAATTATTAAATAAATGGTCAATGCAAGAAGCATTGGCTATTTTTTTGTTTTAGAATAC
>CATLHA010000041.1 GCA_949948745.1 uncultured Caryophanales bacterium | reverse complement strand
TATAGTCATATTAGTGAATTTCGAATCTACCATGTGATAATATAAATCTTTCGATAAATTCAATTGGTAACTCGAATCAACATTTGCAGCAATAGTTGCAGTAGTTGACCCAAATTCATATCTTAATGTATGCTCAACATTTTCCATTTGTTTATTAATTACAATATTTACATTACTACCAATTAAAGTATTAGCAATAGAATTTAATGTGCTTGGAGCAGTTTCTGCTTCTATAATAGAAACTCTTCCACTTACTAACTTTATCCAAAGACCAGATTCGATTTGAGCAAATTCCCCGCTTACTTGTAAAAGATTATAAATTCCAGGATTTACCATTCCAATCATGTTTCCAGATGCATTTGAATATGCCTCTTGTACATTGGTCATAACATTAATCTGTCTTAATTTTGTATTTCTGCCTATTGGTGTACCATAAAAGGTAGGTAATAATTGAAAAGGAATTCCTTTTGCATCTACTATGGTTGTAAAAGAGGAATCTACATAGAATACCTCCTCAGGTTTTCTAGTATCTCCAGTCATAACCCAAGCTCCTGCAGTATTTTGTGTCCAATTATCTGAGTAACCCCTTCCGCAAGCTATTTGGATTTGATTTTCAGTTACTCCATCAGTACCTTCACCGCAAATGAGCTCACCTTTTGGTATAATTGAACCTACTTCCCATTTTTTCATAAGATTGTCACTATCATTCCAGTGTGTCAATGTCATAAATGCATAATCTTCAAAAGTTGGTGTCTTAACGGGATTAACAGTTTGCAACCAAACTGTATTAGTAACGGTATTCCCAACACCTCTTTTTGCTATAACTCGCAAATCAACTCGTGCAAATATAGCAGATCGTGAATTATCAACTCCTGCATTTGCAATCGGATAGTCTTTAGGATTCCCATTGAAGTGTGCACTATTATCATTATAATTAGCTATAATTCTCATAGTTTCCATAGGAAAAGTAAAAAATTCCATTATCTTTAATATCTCCTTTCTAATTCAGTATATGAAAAGAAAAATTTTATAATTACTTCGAATGAACAGAAAAAAACTATTATTTTTTATAAATTTTTTCAAATTTTTTATTTGGTGAGATGGATAAGTCATAAAAAGTCTCCTAATTGTTATAATTCTAGATTATATAATGGATATAATAAGGGGATTTGTAAAGAAGGATATAAGTAGTCAATATGGACTAAAAGGTATCTTAAAAAAATACTATATTTAATAATCGTTATTTCATCTGTTGTACTTGATAATCTTCTAAATCTGAATTATTGTATCAGAGATATAGTTGCATATTCATTTATATTAAATGAAATAATATCCATAATAGAAAATTGTGGTCAAATGGGGATAAAACTATCAAAAACTTTAATTGCATCACTTGAAGTTTTCAATTCTAAAATTATAAATGAAGGTAAGACAAAAATCGAGAATAAGAAGCAACCTATATTTAGCATTCTTTTTAAAATTACTAAAAAACTGATAAATAGAAAACATATTCTAAATATCAGTTTTTATTTTTAATACTTTTTAACAGTATCGATTTTATCTGCTTTAATCTTCTTAATTCTTAATATCTCTTCTGTTATAAATAAGACTACTTACTATATAAAGAATGATAATTACAACGATTGAAATAATGATACCTGTTGTAAGACTATAGCTTACCTTTCTTAAAGACTCTGTATAAAGATAAGAATTATTGTATATAAAGCCACAATCTAAATACCAGAATGGTGTATAGACAATAGATTTTATATTTCCTGCTGCTGACATTAACCATAAACATGCAGAAATAGATGCTAAAGCAGAAGTTACTCCAACTGTTAGAGAAGTATTTAATGATACTGTTGAGAAACAGAAAATGATACTAATAAAAGCGATTAATGGAATACTAGTAATCAACATATCTTTTAGAATATATAGAAAATAGTTAACTTCCATTACAGATTCATTGATATATACAAGTTTTGGTGTAAGTAAATCATGAAAACCAAACTCTATTCCTGAACAAATGGTTATAATAAGTAACCCTAGTATCCAAAGTAAATAAGAATCAATAATCATATATAGAAATTTACTAAAAAGTATTTTCCATCTTCGAACTGGTGCTGTTATGATGTTTTTAATTGTTCCTTTGTTATGTTCTCCACTTACAATTTTTCCACTTGTTACACATAAAATAAGAGCGACTACGATAGATAAATGAAAGACTTGATTTACACTTTGTTTTGTATTTTGATATAACTGATAATGGAACATATTATCTTCGTAATTATAAGTAAGATCATGTTTAATATTATGTTTTGTACTATATAAAAGAATCATTCTATTTGTAGAAGCTTCTTTTTTAAGTTTTGAATAATATCTTTGATACTCTTTATAATTTTCTATGTTATTTGTTTGTTTCTTGTATTCTTCTTCTGTTTTAATTTTTAAGTTTGCATTTTCTTCTAGATTTTTATATTGCTCATAATTTTTTGTAAGAAAAGAATTTCCATCACTTACTTTCTTTTCTATTAAAAGATTTGTAAATTCATCTTGTTTTACTTTTCCATTCTTGATTTGATATTCTAAATATTCATAATATTTTCCAGTATCTAGTAGTTTCTGATAGTTATTAATTTTAGAATTATTTTCCTCATATAATGTTTTTCTTGACTCTTCTTCATATTCATTACATAACTTATTGATTATTTGAAAGCTTTCTGATTCTTGTTCTATTTTTTGATTACTAGTACATGCAAGTGCAATATAGGAATCATTTGGATTTTGATTAAGTTCTTTAATTGCATAGTTTTCTAATATTAATGGCAGTAAGTCTTCTTGAATTAAGGATACTCGGTAATCATAATAAGAATTTACTCCTTTTTTCTCAAGACTAGTCATATAGTCTACATAATTTTTTGTGTACTCATAACTATATCTTTCTTCAAAACCGATTAGCTCTTCAGGAACTTTTTCTTTCAAAGAATTTCTCCATGACATTAAACTCTCATTTATTGTCATATTATAACTATATGGTTTATTTACATTGATTAAAAGAATCGATGCGATTGTTAGAATTATTGTAATAACAACAAATCTTTTGATACTATAATTTTTAACAAATTCACTTTTCAATAGATTCCAAATTTTCATGTTTTTCACCTCTTTCAAAATCTTCTGTTCTAGTAAAATATTCTTCTTCTAAACTTCTATTTTTGTATTTTACTTCTTCTATTCCAAAATTACTTACTATTTTTCCTTGGTCAATAATCACAATTCTATCACAGATATTTTCTACTTCTGATAAGATATGACTACTAATTAAAATACTCATATTTTGTGTGGTATTGATTGTTTTTAACATACTTCTCAACTCTTTAATTCCTTTTGGATCAAGTCCATTCGTAGGTTCATCTAGTATTAATAATTTTGGCTTTTTTATAAGAGCATTCGCAATCGCAAGACGTTGCTTCATACCAATCGAATATTTTTTTACCTTTTCATCAATTCTATCTTCTAATTTTACAAATCGAATCATTTCATTTATATATTCTTTATCTTTAATATTGTTAATAAGTTCTGTAATTTTTAAATTTTTTCTTCCAGTTAAATGATCATACATATCTGGATTTTCTATAATACATCCTATTTTAGATAATGCTTCTTCTAGATTTGTTTTCGTATTAAATCCACATATTTCAACATTTCCTTGATCATATTTATATAGATTTAAAATTGTTTTAATTAATGTTGTTTTTCCAGCTCCATTTGGACCAATTAATCCAATAATATCTCCTTCATATATTTCTAAATTTATATGATCTAAGATTTTTCTTTTATCAAATGATTTGGAAAGATTTACTACTTCTAAAACTTTTTCGTGATGTTCTTCATCAATTTCTTTTTTCTTGAAATCACGTTCCCCATTTAATATTTCTTTCACTGTTACATGAAATATTTCTGATAGCCGTTTTAAGAAATAGACATCTGGAAGACATCTTCCATTTTCCCATTTTGATACTGCTTTATCTGTAATTTCTAATTTATCTGCTAGATCTTGTTGTGTTAGATTATTTTCTTTTCTTAAAGTTGCGATGAACTTTCCTACTTTTTCTTGTTCCATTTCAATCACCTCGAATTCATTATATAATAGATTGCTTATTTTTTATCTATACCATTGGTAGAATTTATTATTTCATGATAAAAAGAGAAATTACTTTTTTATTTTTTGTAATTTCTCTTATCTAAAATTAGCTTTTAGAATCCAGTAAAATAATGCTGTACTGTTAAATATTCTAACAACTTTTTTATTTATATTTATTTTTATTTCTATCTTGATTTATATTCTATTGAATCTGTTATTTCATCTACTTCTTCATAAGACTCTAATCCATTTTTTAATACAAAATATTTAATTTTATCACTAAGATTATTTTCATGAACTTCTACTACAACTTGTCTTGGTAATTCAGGTATGTTTTCTGATACATAACTATACACTTTTATTCCATCTACAAATTCTTTATCTTTTGATTCTTTTAAAATTAGATGAAGAATCATTTCAAAGTCACAAGTAGACGGTCTTCCTACTGATTTTATATTTTTTATTCTTTCTAGAAATTCTATCATTTTCTCAAAATTATTCATTCCTTCTAGATTGTTGCCAAGACTTTCTATAAATTCATCTTGATATTCTCCACCAAATTCATCTAAGTAGCCAGTCTCTATATCTAATTCTTTAATTTGATCTTCATTTAAAAAATCAAATTCATAATCCCAGGCTTCTGTCACTTCTAGATGATGTCCATCTTCTATAAACTGTTCTTTTGGAATCGCAAAACTTTTTGACTTCATTCCAAATTTTAATCTTGTAGCGTCTGCTGTAGAATCTGTTAATAAATTTTCTAATCCTACTGGTTCAATCGTTACATAATCATGACTTTCTTCTGATAATACCATACTTTCTAATCCAGCTCTATAACATAAGTAGTCATATCCTGCTGCAAAAGATGCACATACTCCAAGGTTTTTTGCCATTGCAGTAAAAATATTTCTAGAATACCTTTCATGCATCCTACTATATTCACTATATTCTGTAATATTTAAATCATAAGATAACATCTGACTATTTTTATTGTATAGATATTTATATTTCTGTAACTCACTCCAGTTAGGATTCATTCCATTTAGTATTTCAAGAAATATTTTTTCTCCTTCAAAGAACTCTTCACTACTGATTGGAATAATCTTATCTGCCCCTTTCTTTTCTGTTTTAAATCTTACTTTAAATTCTGGGGCTAATTCAAATAAAATTTTCATTGTTTCTATACTTGGAATATACTCACTTGTTACAACATCTGATAAATAACATTTAAAATTTTCTAATATATATCTTAAGTCTTCTTCTTTTAATGTATCGATACCTTCTAAACATGAGTTTTTTACTATGATTCTACCATTCTTCTTTATATCTATAAGATTTTGATTTGATATTACTTCTGGTATTTCACCATGGTCTAAATCTATTAATATTGTATTTGACATCATAATCACCTAATCCTTACTATTCTTTATTTGTTTTTTCTAAATATATCTTTTTAAACTTTAGAATACTCATGATAAGTAGAAATAACCCAACTAGTATGAAAAAAATTCCTAAAAGCATATTTTCCTTCATTGATAGAACACCTACTAATAATATCAAACCAATGACAGCAATAAAGAATAGTACTATTACGAAAATTAAAGGATATCTAATGTATTTAGGAATATTTTTCTTTTTACTTACTTCAATACTTCCTTCAAGAACTAATTCTAATATAAATTCAAATATATATTCCATATTCATCCACTTTCCTTATATAAATTTTAAATATCTTCTCTTCTTTCAGCAAAATATAACCCATTTTCCTTCTTTAATATTTCCACGATATCGTAAACTGTTTTTCCATCTTTCTCTACTATTTGAGATTCTCCATAGTTTTCTTTTGTAAAATAATCCCAAGCTGTTGTTATGTTATTTGTCTTTCTAATCTTATTTTTAAGAAACATTTCCTCATATTTATTTTTCTCGTTCTTTTCTGCATATACGTAGATTACATTATATTTTTTTTTCATAATTTCTTCTTTAGATTCATGATTTCCTACCCCTATTTGTGTCATGCCATCTTGAATAAATAAATCTCCATATTGATCAAAAATCTTTCTTATTTCTTCTTTTGTCATTCCATCTTTATAATAAACATCTTTATGAATAGCTTCACCTTTCCTATCTTCATTTTCAGCACTCGTTGGAACTTCAATTATTAAAAATAAATACCCTTCTTGAATTTCTATAAAATCATCAATAACTTTAGAAATTTTATCTTCATTTATATTAGCAATGATTCCTTCTTTTCTAACTTCATATTCTTCATTTAGTTTATATGCATCTTGAATGATAGAACCTTTCACCATTTTTAACATTGGATTCACCTCTATTGTTTTATTCTATATTATTTCTTAAAACAATTATATCATAGGAAAAAGTAGACTAAAATTAAATTTAGCTACTTTGAATCGATAGAAGAAAAAAATGTACCTCATGCCCAATTACATGAGATACATTTTTTTATTTAATTTCAATATGTTTTGCTTCAGGTAATTTCTTTTCTTCTTCTTTTTTAGGTACTTCTATTTTTAATATACCATTTTTAAATTCAGCGGATATATCCTCTTCTTCTAGATTATCACCAACATAGAAACTACGTGAGCATTCACCGAAAAATCTTTCTTGACGAACGAATCTTTCTTCCTCTTCTTCCTTGTTACTACTATCTACTTTTGCAGATACTTCAAGATATCCATTATTTAGAGATAAATTAATATTTTCTTTTTCAAATCCTGGTAAATCAATATCAATTATATATTTGTCTTTCTTTTCTCTAATGTCTGTTTTCATTAGATTTTTAGAGTTTTTTGGAAAAAAGTCATTTCCAAACATTTCATCAAATAAATCAAAATCATTTCTTCTAGGTACTAACATCATATAGCTCATCTTCCTTTCATAATGTGTTATCCATGAATGGTAGCACATACTATAATTTTAATACCATAATAAGATTCTTATTTCTTATTACAGCTTCAGTATACTACTTATTTTGGCACTTGTCAATATTAAGTGCTAATTTTCTTTTTTTATTTTAACTACCATTCTTATTTTGACTTCTTATGAAAGAAAATATACACACCTATTTCATTTTGTTTAAATACATGGATGTGGACAATCTGTACATTTCTTAACTTCCTTTTTCACCAACTGTTTTATTTTCTTATCTGTATGTAGAAATACCGGTTTTTCTTCTCCACTACATAATTCTATATCATCAAAGTTCTCTTGTTCTGACATAAACTGTAAATGATTTTTTACAAGGTACCATCCCTTTGGTGTCATGATATGTACAGGAATTTTTATTCCTACTTGCGCTATGGCATTTGGTTCGATATATTCTTTTACGTATTTAGAAGCACATGACCACACAATATCTGCATGATTCTTCATTCTTATCGCTGTTTTTTTACTTATACCAGTTGAGCATAATCCGAATTTATAAATAGTTACTTCATCATTTTCTAGACTTGCGATTTGTTCTAATAATTCATTATCTTGTGCCGCTAGTGTGACAGCGATATTTTTATATCCAAGTTTGATTGCTTGTTTCAAGCCAGATACCTGATCTATAGAAGCAGTATATGGAAATACTGGGATGATTCCTTCTCTTTTCGCTTCTTCTACTATTTTCTCTGATGGACTCGTATAAAATAAACCTGTCATTCGTTTGACTGCTCCTTGAGTATTTCCATCACTAGTTGTAATGATAGTTCCTAGATTATTTGAAACAATAACAGTGGCATCTAACATTCCACTTTTAAATCCAGAAGATATGGTTTCGCTGGCACCAAATAATACATTCGCTTCACATGAATTTAATGGACGATTGGTATCAAAGTATCCTCCTTTAATTACGACTTGGTTAATTAATTCACACATTAGTTCTGTTTGTTTTAAAGTATCACTATTTTGTAAACTAATTAATAACCTTTCCGCCACTTCTCCTCCAACTTCTTTTAATAGTTGAACCATAAGTGGACAATATTTAATGGGAATAGGAGTCGCCTTAATTGCCTTTAATTCTCCATTTTCATTTTTTAATAAGATATAACTACCAAACATTCTTGTAATATGTACATTTTTCTTTGAATAATAATTTCTGATTTCACTTAAAATACTTTGACAATATTCTAACATTTGTTCATCTAGTTTTCTATTTGGTATTGTAACTTTTAGACATCCATCTATAATATCTACATCATATTCTTCTGTTTCTTTTACTATATGATTCTGTTTTAAAAATTCTTTTATTTGATGAATTAATTCTTCTTTTGGAAATAATTCTTCACTAAAATCTTCACCAAAATATTTTAATGTATTTATCATATTTAGATTAAAATTTAAAAATACTCCTCTAAAGAAATACTCATAACTAAATGTATGATAATCACTATCAACAGCACTTGTTTCTACTTCAGCAAGATAATATTCTTCTGAGTCTATTTCCCTAATAATATTTTCATCTTTAATGATTCCCGCAATATCTCCATCATATCCTTCTATTTTGCAGTAACCATAACTATTTCCTCCTAGTATACTCTCATGCTTTAATTTCTTTTCTTTTAACATACTTTTTCCTTCTTTCTGATTTGAGTATACTAAAAATCAATGTATAAGTATAATATATATTATTTATATTAAATATAAATGCATTTTATATTTAATTTCATTAAAAAATGATGGTTCTACCATCACTTTCCATTTCATTTATTTTACAATTTTTACAGTATAACCACTTTGTTCAAAGGAATGAGCTAATCCTTCTTCCCCTATAATATGAGCAAGTCCTACTGTACAGAAGACGTCCTTTCCTTCTACAAATGCCTGTTCTAGAGAAGTTTTCATATTTTGATTTCTTTCTGTAATTAATTTATCATTATACTCTTTTGTATATTGATCTGGTTCTGTCTCTTCAGTGAATAGAAATTTTTCTAATTCGTCTTTGTTTCCTTTTTTATATAATTCATATGTCTTTTCTAAATTATCTACAGATAATTTATAACTATTTACTGCTTGTTCTAATAGATATTTTTCTGTATCAGAATCAAATCCCAATAGCATATTATATTGGATTTCAGCAGATTCTAATTCTAGAATTTCTTTTTTATCCTCTTTAGAAAGTGTTAAGAAATTTCGATCCACTCCTAATTTTTCTTCTAGTTCTGTATTCATCATCGCTGCATTTTCAATTAACATTTCCCACATCATTGGTGTGTAATAATCATACATTGGAATGTATATTCCTGCGTCCTTTAATATTTTTACTGCCCTATCGTAGATATCTTGATCAATATACTCATTAATCAATTTTCCTTCTGAATTTATGAAACTCTTTACTAACTCTGTCTGCTTGGAAATGTTATTTTCAAATTCGATTAAATCAAATTCTACCGCTACGGCATCACTTTCCTTATAAGCATCCATTACATAATCTGGAAGTGGGTATAAAGATTCATCTGCTACATGGATAGAACCAAAAAGATATAATTTATTATCACTACCTTCTTTTGTTACTTCAAATAAAAGTGGTGTACTGGTTGATTTTTCTTTCTTTACTTCTTCTTTTTTTGTACATCCATTCATCAAGAACATGAAACAAAGTAGTAACATAACATATTTTATTTTTTTCATTTTCTTCACTTCTTTCTCTATAAATTTATTATAACTATTTTTATGAAATTCAACTATTTATTTTTTAACCTTTAATATTTCGCTACTATTTACTAGTAAAGTACTGTACATAAACAAAACATCTTTTTGATCAAAAGAAATTAGTTCTGCCATTTTTTCATCACTAATGTATCTTAAATCTACTACTGTTATTTTTTGATAATATGGAATCAAAAGAGGAACAAAGCTGCTTCCAAAACTATCTCTAAATACAATCAATTCTCTACTACTTTCACTTTGGTTATTTTCTATCTCAATTAATGCGCTTGGACCACTTAAAAATACATTATATAAATCCACATTATTTAGTTGTGTCAAATCATAAACATTTCTTTTCCCATATTCTAAGTGTTTCACTTTTGTATTTTTGATTTCTTGATTTGAATAATAAGTTATTGTTTCTTGGTTTAAGTAAGGAGCCTTTGAAAAACTAGCACCATAGAAATGATCTATTTTATACTCTTCATAATCTTTTTTCTGGTACTTTAAATTCATCTTTTCTGTAAATGTTGGAATTACTTTAAAATAAGCATTTTGTTTCAAATGAATATCTGTCTTAAAATAGTCCTCTAGTGTAAATTCATCTAAGATATCAATATACACACCTTTTATTTCTTCATTTAATTGTTTTTTCATGGAAGAAAAGTCCATTTTTAATTCTTTTCCTTCTTCTAGAAAATAACTTTTATCTGGAAGAATTGTATAATAAACATTACTATTCTTTAAATATCTAGTTGAAATTGAATTCATTTTATCAATAAATCCATCGATACTTTTTTGATTCATTGGATAATTTTTTTCAATAATACTATCCTTTTTTGTATAGACATTATTATATTCTTCATTGCGAAGAAAAAATCTATTCCATATAGAACTTACTTTTAGTAATTCATTTCTTAATAGAAATTGATCACTCATATAATCATCTAAGTTCGCAAAAAAGTCTTCTTTTAAATCTTCTTTACTAGTTAGTTTTCTTCTTTCAAAAAAAGAAATTTCTTGTGTTTTCGATAAGATGCCAAAGATGAACCCACTTCCAAGGATTAGTATAAATATTCCTACTATGATTTTATTCTTCATATTTAAAACCTAAAATAAATAAATGGATTAAATGTACTAGAAATAATTACAGCTATACTAAGAATTAATACTACTATAATGAAAACAACTTCTAATACACTTAAAACTTTATTCATTTTCCCTTTCTTTAATCTAATGATGATATTTTTAAATAGTGGTCCCATTCCTAAGAAGGAAACAATTAAAATCATAAAATTATTTTTCAAGTAATAAATACTTTCAAAATTTGTAATTTCTACCCCTATTCCAAACATTCCTTGGAAGAAGCTTACTAGTTCTTTCATATCACTAATACTAAAGATAACAAAACTAAAAATTACAATCAGAAATGTATATAAATATGAAAAAATATTATTTTTTAAATATTTTTTTAGAACAAACTTCTCCAATATTAGAAAGCAAAAGAAATAGAATCCCCATAATATAAAATTCCAGTCTGCTCCATGCCAAAATCCTGTAAGAATCCAAACAATCAATATATTTCTTATATTCTTTAAAATAGAACAACGATTTCCACCTAGCGGAATATAGATATAATCTCTAAAAAAACTAGATAAGGACATATGCCATCTTCTCCAGAATTCCGTGATTGAAGAAGAGATTAATGGATAGTTAAAATTTTCTTTGAATGTAAATCCAAACATAGATCCAAGTCCAATTGCCATATCAGAATATCCAGAAAAGTCATAATAAATTTGGAAAGTAAAACAAAGGGCTACTACCCAGTATGACATCATAGACATATTGCTTGCCATAATAGCGGTATATGTATAATACAAAGTATCTGCGATTAACACTTTTTTTCCAAGTCCTACTGTAAATCTTGTAATTCCTGATGCAAATTTATTGGTAGATTCCTTTCTTGATTCTAGTTCTTTTCTAATATCTTTATACCGAACAATTGGTCCTGCAACTAGTTGAGGAAACAAAGAAATATAAGTGAAATAGGCAAATAGATTTTTTTCTTCTTTTGTATCATTACGATATACATCAATTAAATAACTGATATTCTGGAAGGTAAAAAAACTAATACCTAGTGGTAAAACTACTTGTAAAGTACTAAAATTAAAATTTAATATTTGATTAAAATTATCTATAAAGAAATTTGTATACTTATAATAAAATAAAAGACCGACATTAAAAACCAATCCTAAAATCAAATAACTCTTCTTTTGTTTTGAACTAAGTTTTCTTCCTACTAAAAAATTTACAAGACATGAACTAAGAAGTAGAATTACATACCATTTTTCTCCGATATAATAAAATAGTAAACTAAATATTAGTAAAACCATGTTCTTTAATTTTTTAGGTACTATAAAATAGATTAAAAATAAAAGTGGCAAAAAAAAGAAGAGAAAACTTATACTAGAAAATACCATAAATTATCCTCTTCCCCTCATTATTTTAAATTTTCAAAATTTTCTTTTATCTTTGGTGCTAGTTCATTTGACATAATAAGAACTACTAAATCACCTTTAGATAATACATAAACATTTTCTGCTTCTACACAAATCCATTTTCTTGGGTCTGCATTCTTTTTAATATCTTCTACTGCTTTTGTAGCATCTTTTGCATCTTCTAATCGAATTAATACAACAGAATGTGCAATAGAACCTGTCATAGATTCACTTACAACTGCTTCTTTATATTTTACATCAGCAAAGGCAAATGTTTTAAAGTTGTCTTCGGTAAGCTCTGTTGTTTGTAAAGCCATTGGCCTTTCCTCTTCTTTAATACCTTCATAAAGTTTATCCATAAGATCAGGTAATTTTCCTTCAATATTTTTACTACCACATCCTGTAATCATAAAACAAATTACTACTACAAATAATAATCTAAAAATCTTTTTTGTATGTTTCATGTATTTAATTCCTCCTATCATTAACATCATATCATATTAGTAAAAAAAAGCAATCTCATTTTTAATACTTTATTTATTTTTTATAGGTAATTTCACATAAAAGCTTGTTTCTTTTTCATTACTTGTTGCATGAATTTCTCCATTATGTAATTCTACTATTTCCTTTGCAATCGCAAGACCTAAGCCACTCCCACCAGTCTTTGTAGTTCTAGAAGAATCTATACGATAAAATTTTTCAAAGATTCGTTTTAATTTATCTGGATTAATTTCTTTTCCATGATTTGAAACAATAATATTTACATCATTATCTTTTTTTTCTACTTTCATCTTTATTAAACTATCTGTACTATAATAAATCGCATTTTTAATTAAATTTCCAAATACCCTAGCTAATTTATCTGGGTCTCCTTCTAATAGTATTTTTTCTTCAGTGTCTAATTCTACTTTTTTATTATAATTATTTAGTATTGGGTAAAAATCATCTATAATCTGTTCTAACATTGTATTTAAATTAATTTCTTCTTTCTCTAAAATAATTTTTTCTGAATTAAATCTTGTGATATCAAAAAGTTCATTAATTAGTTCTTCTAATCTATATGATTTATCTAATGCAATTTCAATATATTTTTCACGCTTTTTCTTTGGCATATCCTTGATTTCATCTAATAATGATAAATATCCAATCATCGAAGTTAGTGGTGTTTTTAAGTCATGTGCTAAGTAAACAACCAAATCATTTTTCTTTTGTTCATTTTCTCTTGCTCGCCTTTCATTTTTTTCATTTTCTCGCTTTAAGTGATTCATTGTTTTTTCTAAATCTATTAAGTCTTTAGGCAATGTTATATACTCTACTCCTTGATCTAACATCTTTTCTGTTGCTTGTGATAGTTCTTGTACATAGGTAAATGGCTTTTTTATTGTTCTATAAAGAATTATAAATATTCCAATCAACCATAGGATAGTAAAAATATTAAAGAATTTTTGTTTATCTGAGAATTCATGAAAGAAATTTATTAGTTTGTAATAAATTTTAGGTGAATAATTATATATCCATTGAAAATTTGATTTATTAACCCAAGTTACTATTGCATAAAATAATCCAATCATTAAAATAGTTAAGACAATTGTTTTAATTATGAATCCTATTAAAGTTTTTTTAAATAATTTATTTTTCAATTTTATATCCTACTCCCCATACTGTAATTATATATTTTGAACTTTTTTTCGTATCTTTCATTTTTTCTCTTAGATGTCTAATGTGAACCATAATTGTATTATTATCATTTTCATAATATTTTTCTTTCCAGACGTATAAAAATAAATCTTCCATTTTAACAACATTTCCTCTATTTTCACAAAGAAACCATAGAATTTCAAACTCAATAGGTGTAAGTTCTATTTTTTCTTCATTCAAATAAAATTCATGCGTATTCTTATTTATTAATATATTTCTAAAATCAATCACACTTTGATTTTTTTCTTCTACTTGATTATATTTTTTATATCTTCTAAGTTGTGCTTTCACACGTGCTATCAGTTCTAATGGTTGAAATGGTTTTGTAATGTAATCGTCTGCACCAATCGTAAGACCATTAATTTTATCGATTCCTTCTACTTTTGCAGTTTCAAAAATAATAGGAAAATTGTATCTTTCCCTAATTTTACTACATAAGGAAAATCCATCTATATCGGGCATCATCACATCTAAAATGGCAAGATCAATTTCTAATTTTTCTAAGTCTTTTAGTACTTCCTTACTAGAATAATATTTATATACTGTATAATTTTCATTTTTTAAATAAATT
>CATLHA010000040.1 GCA_949948745.1 uncultured Caryophanales bacterium | reverse complement strand
ATATAGGAATCATTAATCCATTTAGATATAGAGAATACTATTATGATACAGAAACAGGACTATACTACCTAAATAGTAGATACTATAATCCTACTTGGGGGAGGTTCTTAAATGCAGATGGTATTCTAGGGGCTAATCAAGATATACATAGTTATAATATTTATGCTTACGTTAGTAACAATCCAATTAATAATAATGATCCAAATGGAAACTGGTTCTTTACTGCAGTAAAAGCTATAGTAATTACTTGGACTGCTGTAAAAGTAGTAGCAAATCTTGCTGGACGTGTATTTTTAAGATTAAAAAAAGATCCTATTGCAAAAGCAATGTATAATAAATCTTTTTATGGAGATAGAAGTAATATATCAAAATCAACACAAAAAAGTATAGAAAATAAAATTAAAAATACAAATTCTTTCAAAGAAAATGTTAAAGCATGTATTGAAGAAAATAGGGGTAATAATTTTACCGAATGCTTAAGAAAAGATGCACAATTCAATGAAAATGAAGATTTAGTTTACGCCTTAGGACACGTAGATTTATACATTTCTGGAAATAGAATAGATGAAAATACTTGGAGTGTTACGACTAATATATCAGATCGCTATGATTTTACCAAATGGGAAAAAAATATGAAAACGACATCGGCAAAGGCTAATAATCTAGGATTTATTTTACAACATCTAGGTATGATGAGAATATATAATTGGGATATTTCATTTTCATACACTTATGAGGAATAAAATTCATTTAAAGGAGGATTATGAAAAAAGAAATTATAAAAAAGAAAGTAAGAAATATATTTATTTTAATAGCAATCATGACATTAACTTTCATTGTTTTTTGCAAAATATTTTCTGATGCTCGAAATGCATTATATTTAAATTGGAAAATATGGCTTCCAAAACCAGCAAACGTAAATACCATATTCCAATATGAATATAGAGATGGAACCACTTTTGAAATTTGGTCATATGAACAAGATATCCAAAAATTTATATCAAAAAAGAAGTTTAAAAGAATAATCAAAAAAAATTATAATGAAATCAAGGAACAATTAACAGACTATTATGAAAGATTAGATAAAACGAATGAAAAGTTATTTAATGAAAATGTTTCATATGATCAATTACTAAGCCAATCAAATTATGTTCTTTACAAATTTGACAAGAGTAACAATAAATCATTTATATTGATAATAGCAGAACTTAAAAGTAATAAATTATACTTATTTTATGCTGTTGATTAATTAGTACTAAATATACAAAATTACTAGTTTTATAATAAAAGTGCTTCGGCACTTTTTCTATTGTACTGATTTGATAATATTTGACAATGGACAAGAATAAAAATTACTAAAAACTTAGAAACAAATGTTATAATGAAGTCAGATAATTAATTTATATATAATTTAAATCATGGTGTATGGTGATTATTATGAAAAAAGAGGAAAGAAAACTAATTAAGAAATTTTTAAATATGAGATATCCATCTGGAACACATGAATTAGATTTAGATTTATGTTTTGATTATTATAATTCAATGTGTATACAATTATTATGGAGGAGCAGGAAACTTACTACGAAATTGATTGATTTTAATCTTGAAAAAGAAGAGAAAATAAAAAGATTTATTAGCCAAAATCATAATAACCAAGATGGGAAAGATATGGAAGAATATTGCCTTATGATTCAAGATATAATGAAAATATTGCATAAATACTATAATAATGATGGAACTAGGAAGCCTAAAAAGAAAACAAAAAATAAAAATTGGGTCAACAGAATAGCTACAATTAGTTTTTATGGAATAAAAATCAAAACTGATAAAAGACTAGAAATTGTAAATTTGTTTGATGTAAAATATTTTATAATAATTATAGATTCAATTGAGATAAATAATAAAATATTAACATTGCTTCAAAAACAAGTAAAATTTTACAGGGAATATGATTTTAATCAAAAATCAAAATATATAAATTGCGCTGTGATAATTGAAAAGAAACAAAAAGATATTTTAGAAAATATATTATCATTAGATGAAGATTTATATCTTATCGGAATAAATAATATAGAAGAAATTGAGAAATATCAAAAAATTGATGAGTTATGGAAACATAAAAATGGAATATGCGATATAATGTTTAGTAATGATGAAAGTATTATTGAAATAACTATAGATAAATTAATTTTGGATTTAAATAAAAAAGAACTAAAAAAATCTATAAAAGAAATCATAGGAAAATCAAGAAATAAAAATTCTATATATTTAGGAATATTATTAAGTTGTTTTTTACTACTACTAATACTTTTTTATTTATAAGATGGTATAAATGAATTAATATTTTAATATCATTGCCAATGATATGATCTAATTAGAAGAAAATGTAGTTTTATGGAGAAATTTATGAAAATTATAGAATATGCAGAAACAGAACAGTATATGACGTTATTCATTGATAATGTTAGAAACAAAGAAATGTTAATAAAAATTGTTAATTTGATAAGAAAAATTTGTAATCAAAACAAAGTGTTCTTTAAAATTTATAGAGTTGATGGAAATGTAAATTCTAATGATATTAAAGAATATAAAAATAAAATACAAAGTTATTTAAATAGCTTAGAAAACTTTGTTGTTTTAGCAGAATATAAATCTTCTAAAATTCCTGAAAATATAATAAGTGCAATTGGACAATTTAGAAAGCAAGATGATTTAATAAATATACTACCATTAATGGCAGATTATTTTCTTGAAACAACAATAATTCCTTCAGAATTAAATTGTTTTGATACATTATCAAAAAATAAAGAACAGATAATGGAAGGACCTGGGTATTATATAGAAAATGGATTCAGTGATATCGTTTTTGCTTTTTTTGATAGTGATGATTTTCTAGTTTGTTTCAATAAAAGAAAATATGATAAACAAGAAATTATTGATACTATAATAAACGAGTTAACACAATAATAGTAGATTATTCATATATCAAATATTTTAATATTAATTCTAGATAGAGGAGTAAAGATGAGAAAATTAGAAACAGCGATTATTAATTTTAAAGATATGAAAATAAGCGTCGATAGAAAATTAGATATTATAAACTTATTTGATGCCCCTTACTTATATATATATCTAAATGCGATTAAAAAGGATCATCAAATATTAAAAATACTTAGAAAAAAGAAAAATTTTTATAAAGAGTATAATCAAAAGAAAATATCAGAATATGTAGATTGTTCTATTATTATAAAAAAAGAACAAATGGACGTTTTAACAGAAATATTATCTTTAAATCAAGATTTATATCTAATAGGAATCAATGATATCCATAAAGTAAATGAAGAAATAAGAGAAAAGAAAGATATAAAAGAATTGTGGAAGTCAAAAGACAAAGTTTTCAGTATAGCTTTCACAAATGAAGAAAATAGTATAGAGATAACAGTAAATAAATCAAAAATTGATTTAAATTTAAATAAACTAATAAAACAGATAAAGAAAAATTCAGAAAATCCTAAGAAAGTAATAAGAAAATATACAATTCGTTCTTTTCTGATATTATTACCAAGTTATCTTATTTTATTTTTTGTAATGATAAACTGTCTTTTACTAATATCAAGTAGCCCACTTTCTAATTTGATGATTTTTTTAATAGGAGTGTTTTTCCCATTAGCAATCATTCTTTTTCCAACTATTAGTAAACGTTTTTTTATGTTAAGTGAGATTAGGATGGTACTTTATACTTATGGCGTTTTAATTCTTTACTTAATAGCTATATTTTTTAGTTATATGGAAGCATCAGAATTTTCATATAGTAAATGGAATAATAAGAATTATTGCGATAGAAGATATTCCATGGTTTATAATATAGACAAAGAACAATTTATTGGAAAGGATAAAAAACTTGTTTATGAAAAATTAGGGAATACTTGTGTCTTTGAAGATAAAGAAAAAATTTGCTATCACGTAGATAGTTATATGATATATAATTATTTTTTATGTTTTCATTTTGATGAAAATAATAAGGTTACAAAATATAATGAACCATCTTGGTAAACACAATAAAAATAATTAATTAGGAGTCAACATGAAAATAGAATATGATTTAAAGAAAAATTTATATAAATGTCAAGATTTATTTTGCGGAGTTTTTATCAACCAAAAAGAAATTAAAAAGAATCCTCATAAAAAAATTAAAAGTTACAGTTCAATTATACTTCATTACGCCTTTGTTGTATTACTAATGCTTCTTACGTTAATATTTATCTGGATGTTTGTCTATAATGAAAAAATAATTGCTTTACCCATTATCTTAACAACAATTATATTATTATTATTTTTATTTAGTTATGTTTTATTTTTAATTAACTATTTATCAGAAAAGAAAAAAAGATGGAAGGGTATTTTGGAATTCACTAAAGAAGGTATTATAGATTAAAGTGATGAAGTAACTATAAAATTTTTATGGGATAAAATTGATTTTATAGTAATAGAAAATGACATTCTAATAATAATAATTTCAGATTGTCAAATAGGATTAATGGCTAATATTAATAAAAATGATACAGGAAAAATTGTTAAAGAAATTAAAAAGCATAATAAAGAGGTATTAATAATTATTGCATAGCAAATTATTTCTAGTTATAATTTTAATAGGTGAGTGAGTATATGAAGAAGTTATGGATGATAATTTTATTAGTGATGGCATTAGCTCCAATAAAGGTAGGTGCATCAGATAAAGTATCTGTTGCTAATATTGAAGTTATAGGACCAGAAGAAATAAAAGTTGGTGAAGAGTTCGATTATAAATTTAACTTTACATTTTCAGGAGTAGGAGAAGAAGCGGAACATAATTTTGTGCTTGTTGGATTCATATATGAAATGATATATGATTCTGATGCTTTCTTATTTACAAGATATGCTACAGATGCTTGGGACACAGGAATAGAACAAGTATCAAATGGTGAATATTTATTTCTTGGTTTACTTGGTGAAGATACATCATCTCAATGCAGAGATGAAATTTATTGTACTACTGCATCTACTAGTTTTCATTTTTTTGTAAATGAAACACAAAAAATCAAGAGTAATATCAAAATTAAATTACTAGCAACTATATATTTTGATACAAATGATATCACAGAAGATATGATTGAGAATCTAACAGAACAACAATTGGAAGAAGTATCAATAGTAAACTTCGTTAATATAGAAAAAGGAAAAGACATTAAAATCAATCAACCAGAATCAAGCACAAAACCAGTAACTGCACCTAAGGTTGAAATTGAAGAAAAAAAAGTAGAGTTACCAAAACAGGATGAAATTAAAAATCAAATGGGTATCTCAACAACTCAGACAGAATCAACATCAGGAAATCAGCAAACAACACCATTACCATCTACGGTAAAATCAGATAATAATTATTTAAAATCTATCAAAATAGATGGTTATCCAATTGAATTCAAGAAAGATCAAATGAAATATGAAATTGTAGTAGAAAAAAATGTGGATAAATTAAATGTTATTGTAGAACAAGAAGACGAAAAAGCATCAGTTGAAATTAAGGGGAATGATCCACTAAAAGAAGAAATTCAAATAACTGTAAAAGCAGAAAATGGAAATGAACAAGTATATACAATCTTTGTTGATAGTAAAGAAGAAAAAGTAGAAGTACCTAAAAAGAAAAAAGATACTAAAAAGGAAATTCAAAAAATTGTTTCCAATCCACGTACCTTAATTATTGGTGGTATTCTAGGAATTATTCTTCTAATTGTTATATTTGTTTCAACTCGCAATGGAAGAAAAATTGATAAAATGTTAGATAAAATGTAAAAAAATTAAATTTATAGTATTTTGTAAAATTAAAGATAAATTCACTAGGGAAAAAATAAAATTCATCTAGTGAATTTTTAATTTTATAAAGACTTTTTATAGATGTTTTAAAAAAATAGTCATTTTACATCCATTTTGTTTCTTGTTATAGTACCTCTCCGTAAAGGAGAAATTTATGAAAAAAACAATATTAGAATTACCAATTAGTCGTAAAAATGCTTATGAATTAAAAGAACTAAAAAAAGGAGAAAGAATTCCTATTGTCTCTGATGTAATGTTTCATGCAATGTTAAATAATGAGTCTAGAAAAAAATATGTAGCTTATTTACTATCTTTAGTATTAGATAAGGACTTTGAAGAAATCAATGAGAATATTCGATTTATTAAAAATAACATTGATAAGAATAATGTTCATGAATCAAATAAAACAGTAGATTTGGTATGTCAGATAGAAGATAGAATCTATAACATAGAAATGAATAATAATGGAACTCATACCTCTATAGAGAGAAATATTGATTATGCTAATCAATTATATAGTTCTAAAATGACTACGGGACATCATTATGATTATCAATATGTTTTACAAATTAATATCAATAATTTTTCTTTTGTAGGAGTAGATAAGGCAATAGATGATTATATGTTAAGAGATGAAGATGGAAATATTTTAACGGATAAGATTAGAATTATTACTATTTATCTTCCAAAAATTAAAGAGAAATATTATAATAAGGATAGATTAACAGAGTTAGAAAAGTTATTATTAGTATTTAACGAAAAGGACTCTAAAGATCTAGATGAAATCATAGAGGGGGATAAAATCATGCAAGAGTATCGAAAAGATTCCTTAGAAGCAAGTGAAGACGAAAAAATCATTGGGTTGTATGATAAGGAATTACATTTAGAGATGCTTCATAATTCTGAATTAAAAGAAGCTAGAGAAAAAGGGTTGGAACAAGGAGAACAAAAGGCAAAAATAGAAACCGCCAAAAATCTTCTAAAAAATGGTGCTTCTTTATCATTAGTACTATCTTCTACTGGACTAACAAAGAAAGATCTTGATTTACCAAAAGATTATGAAGATGAAGAAGTAATTGGATTATATGATAAGGAACTACATTTAGAGATGCTTCATAATTCTGAATTAAAAGAAGCTAGAGAAAAAGGGTTAGAACAAGGAAGAAGAGAAGAAAAAATAGAAGCAGCAAAATTAATGTTAGCAAAAGAAATAGATTTGAAAACAATTTCAGAGTGTACCAATCTTTCTATAGAAGAAATAGAAAAATTATCATAGGGAAACAAACAGTTTCTCTTTTCTTTTTCTTAAAAATATGATATAATCATGACAATTTATAAGGGGGAATAATTATGAAAAAGAAGCACCAAAAAAAAGTATCTAATTTAAAAGTATATGCTTTTACAGGATTTATTCTTGTAGCGTTTGGAATATCTGGAGTTATTACTGGAATAAAAGTAAAAGAAGAACAAGAACAGGAAATTCAAATTGATTTAGAAAATGAAGAACAAACTGAAGTAGAACAAATAGAAGAAATTGAAACAGAAGAACAAGAAGCTTCAAATGAAGAAGATAAAGAAGTGGAAAAGAAAGAAAAAACAAAAGAATCTGAGTCTGAAAAACAAGAAGAAAAAATAGAACAGAAGAAGGAAAAAGCAGAAGTTGAAAAGTCTCAAACGCCACAAGAAGAAGGAAAGCAAGAGGAATCAGTTACTGTAACACCTTCACCTGTTCCGACATCTACTCCTGTTCCTGAAGAAAAAGTGGAATCATCAGTAGAAGAATTCCATTATTTTGAAGATGAAAAGAAAAATTTACTTCAAACACTAACAGATGGAGATTATGAAAGATTAAAAGAACTAGCCAAGGAATACGCAACAACAGGTAGAGACTTTGTTCAAAACGGAAAAGAAATTAATGGTGTTACTTTTGATGAATTAACAGAGCAAGGTAAAAAAGAAACAATTCAAAATCTACAAATTATTGATGGATGGATTATGGAATTAGATCCAAATTACAAAGAACAAATTAGTAATGGATATCAAAAAGTAAAAGAAACAGCAGGAAAAGCCAAAAATAAAGTAAAAGACTTTTTCTCTTCGTTAGGAGATTAAAATGAAAGTAATTACAATTAAACAACCATTTGCAAGCCTAATTGCGGAAGGATATAAAGAATATGAGTTTCGTACTTGGAGGACCAAATATCGTGGAGAAATCTTAATTCATGCTGGAAAAGGTATTGATAAAAAGGCAATGAAGAAATTTGAACATTTAAACTTAGAATACCCAACAGGATGCATCATCGCAAAAGTAAATTTAACAGATTGTATTTATATAGATGATGATATGAGAGAAAAACTAAAAGAAAAAAATGAACTTGTCTATTCTAGTATTATTAAGCATAAAGAATGGGAAGGATACGGATTCAAATTAGAAAATGTTCAAAAAACAGAAGAAATAAAAATTAATGGAAAATTAAGTCTTTGGGATTATAATGATGAAATTAAAATAAAAAAATGAAAAGTCCAGAAATGGATTTTTTTCTTTCAAATGAGATATGATATAATGAAAAAAAGAGGTGGTACATTATGAAAATAATAGTTGTTGGTGGAGGTGCTTCTGGATTAGTTGCGGCAATATATGCAGCCAAAAACAATAATGAAGTTATAGTGCTAGAAAGAAACCCTTCATGTGCTAAAAAAATTCTAATAACGGGAAATGGAAGATGTAATTACTGGAATATGAATCAAGAAATATCTCATTATCATTCGAGTAGTTTAGAAAAAATAGATACTATCATTACAAAAAATAATCAAGAAGAAATATTAGAATTTTTTAATAATTTAGGAATTGTACCAAAAATAAAAAATGGATACTATTATCCATTTTCAAACCAAGCAACTAGTATAAAAAATGCTTTGCTAAATGAGGTGAAAAGATTAAATATAGAAATTATAGAAGACTTCTTTGTAGAAAGAATCGAAAAAGAACAAGATAAATTCTATCTCTATTCTTCTTCTAGAAAAATTGATGCAGATAAAGTAATTCTTTCTACTGGTTCTAAAGCTTGTCCTAAAACAGGGAGTGATGGTAATGGATATCAATTAGCTAGAAATTTTGGACATTCTATCATACCAGTCCTTCCATCCTTAGTACAATTAAAAGGAAACGAAAATTATTTTAAAGAGTGGGACGGAGTGAGAGCCGATGTAGAACTTTCTTTGATTTATGAAAATAAAAAATTAAAAGAAGAAACTGGAGAAATTCAACTAACTGACTATGGAATCAGTGGAATCTGCACCTTTAATATCAGTGGACTAGTATCAAAATTGTTATATGAGAGAAAAACTCCACAAGTAAAAATTAATTTCTGCCCATTTATAGAAAAAGAAAATTTTGAAAGTTGGCTAGAAAAAAGAAATATAGTAATGAATCATCCAACAATAGAAGAATTATTAGAAGGTTTTTTAAATTATAAACTAATCATCGCTCTATTAAAAAAATGTCATATATCAAAAATAGAAGAGTGGAATCATTTAGATTTCCAAAAAAAACAAGAATTAATTTCTAGTTTAACAGAATTAACTTTTGAAATCACAGATACCAATTCTTTTGATAAAGCTCAAGTTTGTAGTGGGGGAATTCCACTAACGGAAGTAAATTTAGATACATTAGAATCAAAAAAAGTAGAAGGATTATATTTAACAGGAGAACTTTTAGATGTCGATGGAGATTGTGGTGGATATAATTTAGGGTTTGCATGGATATCAGGGATGATTGCGGGAAAAGGGGTTTCCAAGAAATGTTAAGAGTAAGACAAATAAAAATAAAACTAGAGTTAGATACCAAAGAAGAAGTTATCAAAGAAACATGCAAAAAACTAGGAATTAAAAAAGAAGAACTCACTTTTTTTCAAATAAGAAAGCAATCTTTAGATGCCAGAAAAAAAGAAGAAATTCATTATGTATATGAAGTAGAAATAGAAACACCAAAGGAAGCAATTATTTTAAAGAAAAAACATTCTAATGATATTGTGAAAGCAGAAAAAGAAGAATACAAAATCGAATTTTTTGGAGAAAAGAAATTAAAAAATAGACCAATCATTGTTGGTAGTGGTCCTGCTGGGTTATTTGCATCCTACATTTTAGCAGAAAATAACTATCATCCAATCATTATCGAGCGTGGAGAAAAAGTAGAAGATAGAGTAAACACAGTAAATGAATTTTGGAAAACGAGAAAATTAAACAAAAATTCTAATGTACAATTTGGAGAAGGTGGAGCAGGAACTTTTTCCGATGGAAAGTTAAATACACTAGTAAAAGATAGTCATTCTAGATTTCAGAAAGTATTTGAAACATTTATAGAGGCAGGTGCACCAGAAGAAATTAGGTACTTACAAAAACCACACATCGGAACAGATTTACTCCGAATTGTAGTAAAAAATATGCGTGAGAAGATCATTTCTATGGGTGGGGAATTTAGATACAATACATGCCTTACTGACATATTTTTAGAAGATGGAAAAGTAAAAGAAATAGAAGTAAATCATCAAGAAAAAATTCCATGCGATTGTCTTGTTTTAGCAATTGGACATAGTGCGAGAGATACTTTTCATATGTTATATGAGAAAAAATTAAATATGGAAGCAAAACCATTTGCCTTAGGAATTCGTATAGAGCACCCACAAGATATGATTAACAAATCTCAATATAAGGATCATTATAACTTATTACCACCAGCTAGTTATAAATTAACTTATACGACCAAAGAAAATAGAGGAGTCTATAGTTTTTGTATGTGTCCAGGCGGATATGTTGTAAATGCATCTTCTGAAGAAGGACGTCTCGCAATTAATGGGATGAGTGATTATAAAAGAGATAGTGAGAATGCGAATAGTGCGATTGTTGTAACTGTGACTCCTAGTGATTTTGGAAACCATCCATTAGATGGAATTAATTATCAACAAAATTTAGAAGAAAAAGCCTATCAGGAAGGTCAGGGAAAAATACCAGTACAATTATGGAAAGACTTCAAAGAAAATAAAACTTCAACCTCTTTTTTAGAAGTATCTCCAGTCTTTAAGGGAGAGGTTACCTTTGGAAATTTGAACCACATTTTTCCAGTAGAAATTATCAATGCTTTAAAAGAAGCAATTCCTTTTTTCGGAACAAAAATAGAAGGATACGATAGAGAGGATGCCATTCTAGCAGGAATTGAAAGCAGAACGTCTTCTCCAGTTCGAATTATTCGAGATGACAACTTTGTTTCGAATTATGAAGGTATTTATCCATGCGGAGAAGGTGCTGGATATGCAGGTGGAATTACAACAGCTGCGATTGATGGAATCAAAGTAGCAGAAAAAATTATCGCACTTTATAAAGGAGAAGATTAAGATGGATGAAAGTACAGTATTAATTATTGCGAATGAAAAAATGTATCAGAATCAAATAATAGGAATTTATAAACAAGATTTTGATCATTTACAAAAAACACATGCAGATATTTATAGGGATTTTTGTCATGAATATTTCCCTGAACTAGAAGAATTAATTGCACCAGATATGATTGGAACAGATTGTGCCGATTTGTTTTCTAGATTAGGACATTTATCTTATGTTCGCTTTGATAATTTTTTAGAGTTATATATTCCAATAGTAGAAAAATTATCCTCAATTCAAAAGGCATGGTTAAAAGAAAACTATCACGCATTAAATGAACAGTATGATGTTGATATCCATATCTTAGTAAAAAAAGATAAATACACGATAGTAAACCAATACCCATCAAGCATCGTAAAAGAAGGTGTGATTGAAGAACTGAAAGAAATTGTCGAAGAAAAGAAAATAGAATCTACCAGCATAAAGCACTAATCTTTTGCTATAGGCTTGATAAATTATAATGAAAAATGATACCATAAATATGGAGGATGTATATGAAAAAGAAATTATTATTATTAATCGCATTTGTTTTTTCTTTTAGCATTTTAACTGGATGTAGTGAAAAAGAAAAAGAAGTAGAAAAAAGTGATGCATTAAAATTTAAGGAAGAATATGAAAGTATCAATGGAATCATCCGTGAAAAAGATGGAAAAGAGATAAGAACGATTGAAATTGATGAAGAGAATCCTTTTGTTTATAAAGAAGCCGAAGATATTGTTGAAATGATTAAAAATAAAGAGACTTTTGTTGTTTACTTTGGTTTTAAAGATTGTCCATGGTGTAGAAGTGTGCTTCCAACATTAGTAGAAGTTTCCAAAGACTTAGGGCTTGATACTATTTATTATGTTGATGTGAAAGATATTAGAGACGTAGTAAAAGTAGACGAAGATGGAAATCAAGTAACAGAAAAAGAAGGAAGTAAAGGTTATTATCAATTATTAGAAGTTTTGGATAATGTTTTAGTTGATTATACACTTACTGATTCTGAAGGTAACAATATAGAAACTGGGGAAAAAAGAATTATGGCTCCAAATGTTGTTTCTGTTGTAAAAGGAGTTCCAGAAGTCTTAGAAACGGGAATTAGTGAGAATCAAAAAAATGGATATCAAAAATTAACAGATGAAATGATAAAAGAAACATATGAAAAGTTTAAATGCGCTTTAAAATGTGTTATCAATGAAGCAAAAACTTGTTCTTATGATCAAAATGGATGTTAAAAAATAGTGACAAAATAAGATAAAATGTGCTATAATTAGAAACGTCGCGTAGCGAGTAGCGTAAATCCAGACCTTGGATTGTGCTACTTTTTTTACG
Organism: uncultured Caryophanales bacterium; assembly: GCA_949948745.1. Lineage (GTDB taxonomy): Bacteria > Bacillota_I > Bacilli_A > RF39 > UBA660 > Alloscybalousia. The sequence continues at coordinate 1,981 of CATLHA010000040.1, read as the reverse complement.
TAAAAATAAGGAGGTGTTTATGAAAAAATTAGATTTAGGAACAGAAAAAATTAATAAATTATTACTCTCTTTTGCGATCCCTTGTGTTATTAGTATGTTAATTAACTCAGTTTATAACATTGTAGATCAAATCTTTATTGGAAAAGGAGTAGGAACTGTTGGAAATGCTGCAACTAACGTTATATTTCCATTAGTTTTAATCTATGGTGCGATTGCTTCCTTAATAGGAAATGGAACAAGTGCCAATCTTTCTTTAAAATTGGGAGAAGGAAAAAAAGAAGAAGCAAAAGAATCTATAGGAAGCGCAATTACAATATCAGCAATTGTTGCCATTTTAATTGGAATTATTTCTTACTTTTTATTGCCACAATTGGTAAGATGGTTCGGTAGTACAGAAAATGTATATCCTTATGCAGTTAGTTATGGAAAAATTATTGCGATAGGTTCTCCATTTGTGATTATCTATTCTGCTTTATCTAATATCATTAGAGCAGATGGATCTCCAAGATATTCCATGATTATGTTAGTAATTGGAGCAATTATCAATATTATATTAGATCCAATATTTATTTTTACTTTTGATATGGGAGTAGAAGGTGGAGCATTAGCAACCATCATTGGACAAATCATTTCCTTTATCATCGCTGTTTCTTACATTCCAAGAATCAAGAGTATCAAGTTAGAAAAAAAGGACTTTATTCCAAATAAATCAATAGTCAGAATCTTGGGATTAGGATTATCTAGTTTCATCACACAAATGACTGTTTTAGTATTATTTGTATTTATGAATAATATGCTAACTAAATTAGGTGCGAGTACAAAGTTTGGAGCAGATATTCCACTATCTGTTTATGGAATTATTTCTAAAGTAAACAGCTTATATATATCATCTATTCTAGGAATTGCGATAGGTGCACAACCAATTATTGGATTTAACTATGGAGCAGGAAATAAGGAACGTGTAAAGGAAGCATTAAGAAAAGTTTTAACAGTAAACTTTATGATAGGAATTGTCTTCAATTTACTATTTGTTTTATTCCCAGAACAATTAACTAGTGCTTTTATCACAAAATCAGATCCAAATTACAATTTGTTTATAGAATTTGCTTGTCTTACTTGTAGATCAATGATGCTAATTATGGCGATTAACGTATTAGAAATTACGACAAGTATTACAGTACAATCTTTAGGAAATATCTTTAAGGCAACCATGGTATCTTTTACTAGACAAATTTTATTATTTATTCCAATTGCATGCTTATTAAGTTTGGTTTTTGATAAAGGAATCCATGGCGTTTTATATGCAGGACCAATTGCAGACTTTATTTGTTTTATTATCTGTATCTTTATCTTTGGTTCAGAGTACAAAAAATTAACAGAACAAAATAATATATCAGTAGAAGAAGAAAAACAAGAAAAAGAAAATAATCATTATCATGGAAAACATATTGTTATTACCATTTCTCGTGAATATGGAAGTGGTGGCCGTTATGTTGGAAAACTTCTTGCAGAAAAATTAGGAGTTTCCTTCTATGATAAAGAATTAATTAGCTTAAGTGCGAAAGAGTCAGGACTTTCTAAAGAATATATCGAAAAAATTGATGAGAAAAATACCACAATGAAAACAGAAAGTAATAATGATGATAGATTGTTTATCGCAGAAACAAAAGTAATCAAAAATCTAGCGAAAAAATCTTCATGTGTAATTGTAGGTAGATGTGCAGACTATATTTTAAAAGATAACAAAGATACAGTAAAAGTATTCTTATATAGTGATGAGAAGTCAAAAGAAAAAAGGGTAGTGAAATATTATAATATTAATAAAGACAAGGCCCCTAAATTTATCAAAGATACCAATAAGAAAAGAAGCAAACATTACAAGTACTATACAGGAAGAGACTGGTATAATTTTGAAAACTATGACATTTTGATGAATGTGGATGAATTAGGAATAGAAAAAACAGTAGAGGTTTTAGAAAAT
>CATLHA010000039.1 GCA_949948745.1 uncultured Caryophanales bacterium | reverse complement strand
CAAAACAATAAAATTTATAATCCTGTAATTTTCCTTCTTTATCTGCAATATATTTTTCACATAAGATTTTTTTCTCAATATTTTTATATTGTGGTTCTTTTTTTATCTTATAATAATCTTCTTTTAACCATTTATTGATTATTTTGTTTGTTCTTTTAATATTTGTTGATTCTTTATCTGTGATAATCATATTATATCCTGAACCTGTATTCAATTTCAAAACACATTTTTTTGGTAGTTTTTCATACCCTATCTTATCAGTACTACCATATACCCCGATTAATGGTATTAAATACTCTTCACCAATCTTTTTTGTAACAAATTCACGTACTTTATATTTATCTGCATAGTTTGTGTATCTTTCTAAATTGCCATTTAGTTTCAGCCATTGTATTTTCTCACCAAAATATTTAGGATTTTTGAAATTAATTAACTTATGGTACCCTCTTAAACTGTCTATATTTAAAGCGATTTTTGTTGGCATTATTTTTAGTATATTTCGGTATATTTGTTTTAAAAATTTCTTTAGTCCCATTTTTTCTACACCTACTTTTTTATATAAATTCTTTTCTTGACTGCATTGAAGGCATATCCTACAAAACAATAGCAAGTCTTACATAATGATAACTTTTCAATATTTCTATACCAATACCAATTCATTCTTACTGCTTTGAATTTATTACTAGATAGTGAATTAGATACTACTCTATAATAAGATAAATTTTCTGGTACTTCATAACAATCAAAACCATTTTTTAATAATTGACACCAAGTTGCTGCATCTTGTCTTCTTCTAATATTTGGCATTACTAATAATTCTTTTCCTGTAAGTTTTGTATCCACCATTACTCCTACTGTTTGAATGATTGTATTTCTTAGGAAAAGATTATAATTTACTTTCTTAGGAATTTTAATAACTTTATTTAGACTATTTCCATCTTCATCTATTTTTTCATAATCCGTACAAGTAAAAGCATAGTTGTTTTCTAGCATGAAATTCATTTGTTTTTCTAATTTTTCTTTTTTCCATAAATCATCAGAATCTAGATATGCTATAAATCTTCCTTTTGAATTTTCTAATGCAAAATTTCTAGCGACTGCTGCTCCACTATTTTCTTTTAATTTAAAATATTTAACTCTTTTATCTTTCTTTGCATATTCTTTTGCAATTTCTGCTGAATTATCTTTTGAACAATCGTCCACTAATAATAATTCCCAATTTTGATATGTTTGATCTATTACAGTCTTTATTGTATCCCCTAATAAGTTTTCACAATTATATACTGGTGTAATAATTGAAACTAGGTTTTCTTCCTTTTTCATCCTATCCCCTCCGATTTATTTGTTTTTTATTTATTTTTGAAATTATATAGATTCCTAAGATACTTCCTGAAGTATCTATCATAACATCTAGTATCTTTCCACTTCTTCCTGCTGAAAACAATTGATGTATTTCATCGCTACAAGCGTAAAGTACACAGATTAATATGCTATAAAATATTATGTTTTGAACTTGGTAACTTTTTAAAGTAAAATAAGAAATGATGCCTAGAATAAAATATACTGTAAAGTGTGCCATTTTTCGTACTATCAGACTTGTGCTTTCAATTAATTGTTCCTCTTTTTCTTTAGTTAGTTCTTTATTGTTTATTTGATAAACGATATTAACGACATTTTTAATTAATCCATCACTCGTTTTCTGACTCTTTTCTCCGTTTTGATTGGAAAAGAGAAAGATTACAAGCATCCACAGGATTAAGGTACTTGTCCATAATATTTTTTTCATTTTTACCCCTACTTTGTTACAAAAAGACTATACACAGATAGTACTTTTCTGTGTATAGTCTTTTGCTTTATTGTACTTCTGATTTTTACTTAGCTCCATCTTTTTTTACTACTGCAATAACAGTCTTTAGAATACATTTTATATCTAGCAATATAGAACAATGGTCAACATAATATAGTTCTAAATCCATTCTTTCTTCATAAGTTGTACAGCTTCTTCCATTACAAGCCCACCATCCAGTAAGTCCTGGTGTTACGCTTAAGAACTTTTCTTTATTAATTCCATATTTTTCTATTTCCCCATCTATCACTGGTCTTGGTCCTACGATAGACATATCTCCTCTTAGAATGTTTAGTAACTGAGGTAATTCATCCAAAGAAGTTTTTCTAAGTACATTTCCTACCTTAGTAATTCTAGGATCATTTTCTAGTTTGTAATTTTTCTCCCATTCTTTTCTAATCTTCTCATCCTTTAGTAACTCTTCTAATCTTTCTTTTGAATTAGAATACATACTACGGAATTTATATAAATAAATGTATTCTCCGTTTTTTCCTATTCTTTTATGTTTATAAAAGACGGATCCTTTTGAATCTATTTTTATCAAAATAATAAGAATTAAAAACACTGGAGATAAAAGAAATAATGCAATCATTGATAATAAAACATCTAGTACTCTTTTTATTATCAAATATGCTTTACGTCTAATATTGAATTCAACTTTTTCTATTACTTTTATACTTGCCTCATTCATACTACCACTACTCCTACCTACTTAAATTTTTTAAAATTTTTAGTCGATGTTTTTTCTTTCTGATCGAGTATGCCTTGATTTTTTCATCCTTAATTACTTTTTCTATGTTACCATCTACTAGTTCCATAGCCATTTCCTTACTTCCAGTAAGTTCTGCTAATTTTTCTATTGTTTTATTAATTCTATCATAGCTACTCTGATCTTCGTGATGAATATCACTACCCATAAAATGAATCATATGTCTTTTTAACATTTCTTCTATAAAGTTTTTTGCTTCTGTTCCATATTTTCCATATAGACTACTAATATTTCCTTGAAATAAAATTCCCTTGTTTATCCATTTCTCTAGCTCTTCCAAATTTCTATATTTTTCATATCTTTCTGGATGCGCGATTACTGGCACAAGCTTTAACCTTTTTAATTCATCGAACAATTCATCCAAACCCTCTAATTTATCAAAAAATGGTAATTCTAACAGCATATAACGACTATTATTTAAAGATGTAATTTGATTCGTTCTTAGGTAATAGAAGAAGTCATCATCTAATGTAATTTCATTCCCTAAATATAAATTTACTTTGATATTTTCTTCTTCTACTACTTGTTTTAACTCATCAAATTTTTTTTGTTTTCTCTTATTATTACAAGTATAGTTTTGTGTAACACGATAATGTGGAGTTACAATCAAATCCGTATAGCCATTCTCTACTGCTTTTTTTATAATATTTATACTTTCTTTTAAATTTCTACTACCATCATCAATACCAAATATAATATGATTATGAATATCTTTCATTTATCTTATTCTTCTTTATCTTTATAATAAGTTCCATAATAATAATTTGTTTCTTTGGCATCAACTTGGTTAATAATAACTCCTGCGATTTTAGCACCAATTGCTTCTAATGCTTTTTTTGATTTATCTAAAAGATCAATTGATGTTGATTTATATTTTGTTATTAAAACTACAATATCTGTCTTTGAAGCGATTACTAGAGTATCATTTAAGCCATTTGCTGGTGGACAATCTAATAAAATAACATCATATTCTTTTCTTAACTTTTCTAATAATTTATCAAAACGTTCACTAGCTAAAAGCTCTGATGGATTTGGTGGATAAGATCCAGATGGAATTAATGATAAATTTTCTATTTTTGTCTTCTTGATATAATTTTTATATTCTGTTTTCCATTCTTTATTGATTAATAGATTAGATAACCCCTCTGATTTTTTTACTGCAATATTGAAATTTTTCTTTTGACGACCTTTTCTTAAATCGCAATCAAGTAAAATTACTTTTTCACCATATTGAGCAAAAGCTACTGCTAAATTTGCAGTTGTAAAACTTTTTCCTTCTCCTGGAAGAGAAGATGTAATTGCCATTACTTTTACGTCATCGTTGATGGAAGAAAATTTTAAATTTGTTCTAACTTTTTTGATTTCTTCACTAAAAGCTGAAGATGGTCGGCTAATAATTGGTAATTCATTCATCTATTTCGCCTTCTTTCTAACTAAAGGAACATTACCAATTACTGGTATTCCTAAACGTTCTTCTACCTGTTCACTAGATTTAACACTTGTATCAAAATAGTAAATTACAAATAAGATTGCACTTGTTAATCCTGCTCCTGCGATAAGTGCAAGTAGTGCTGAACGAACCTTACTAATATTGTAGGGTGCATCTGGAGTTTGGGCTTTATCAATGATTGTTACATTTTCTAAGTTATAAATTTCTACAATTTCATCTGTAAACACTTCTGCAATTTTATTAGCAATTGCTGCGGCTTCATTTTTATCTTTGTCACTTACACTAATCTTAATAATTTCTGTTTCACTAACACTAGAAACTGAAATCTTGCTTGATAATGTTTGAACGTTACATTCTAGTCCCATTTTTTTAATCACTTGATTTAGTACTCTTCTACTTTTAATAATTTGGCTATAAGTACTTACTAATTTTTGGTTTACCATAATGTCATTTTGTGTTAATGATGTGCTTTGATCTGCTCCATCGCTTTTCTTTACTAAAATTAAAGTTGTATCTCCACGATATAATGGTGTTTTAAAAAAGCAAGTATATCCAATTCCAAACCATAAAAACACAAAAGAAACAATTAGTATGATTGGCATTTTTTTCATAAAATATTTGAATAAATCCTTTAAGTCTATTTCTTCCATTCTTTTTACTCCTTTACTTCTATTTTAGCTTTTAGAGATTCTTTTGATAAAACACTTCAGGGTCCCAGCTAAAACTGTCTTATTGATTATATCATAAAAGTGCTATTTTGAAAAGACAAAAATTATCTATTAGATAACAAAAAAAGCAAAAAAATGACTTTTTTCGCTTTTTTCTATAAATCTCTATTTAATTTTTTATGATTAATAACTTCTTTTATATATTTTACAAATTCTTCTTTTTGTACTGTTACGGTTTCTTCTTTTCCATAAACACGATAACTTATGGTATTATCTTCTACTTCTTTATTTCCAATAATTACAGAGAATGGGATTTTTCTAATGGTACTTTCTCTCATCTTATATCCAAGTTTTTCATTTCTTTCATCTACTTCTATTCTTATTCCTTCACCCATTAGAAGATTTCCAATCTCGTTAGCATACTCTAAATGATATTCATTATTTACTGGAATTACATTTACTTGTACTGGTGACAACCATGTAGGTAGACTTCCCTTTGTTTCCTCTAGAATAAATGCAGTAAACCTATCAAATGTACCGAAGATTGCTCTATGAAGTACAACTGGTACTTGTTTACTACCATCTGATGCAATATAACTTAAATCGAATCTTCTTGGTAATAGGAAATCTAATTGACAAGTAGAAAGTGTTACTTCAGGTCCAACCGCAGGTTTTACTTCTACATCTAATTTAGGTCCATAAAAAGCTGCTTCTCCAATCGCTTCAAAATAGTCAACACCTAATTCATCTAATACTTCACGAAGTTTATTTTCTGCTTCATCCCACATTTTATCGTCATCAAAATATTTTTCTTTATCTTCTTTATCACGAAGAGATAGACGGAAACTATAGTTTTCAAGTCCAAAATCATGGTATACATCTAAAATTAAAGAAACTACTTTTTTAAACTCTTCTCCGATTTGTTCTGGTGTTACAAATAAATGAGCATCATTTTGGCACATACATCTAACACGCTCTAATCCCTTTACTGCTCCACTTGCTTCATATCTAAAATCTGTTGCAAATTCTCCAATACGGATTGGTAAATCACGATAAGAATGTAACTTATTTCCATAGACTAACATATGGTGTGGACAGTTCATTGGGCGAAGCACAAATTCTTCTTCATCTACTTTCATAGAGGGGAACATATTTTCTTTATAATGATCCCAGTGTCCAGAAGTTTTATATAAATCAACAGTTCCAACACATGGAGTATAAACATGATGATATCCTAGTTTTTGTTCTTTTTCATAAATATAATTTTCAAGTTGTTTACGTACAATTGCACCATTTGGTAACCAAAGAGGCATTCCTTTTCCTACCAAGTCGTGAGACATAAAAATATCCAAGTCTTTTCCTATTTTTCTATGATCTCTTTGTTTTGCTTCCTCTAACATTTTCAAATGCTCTTCTAAGTCCTCTTCATTGTCATAACATACTCCATAAATTCTTTGAAGCATTTTATTTTTAGAGTCCCCCTTCCAATAAGCACCACTTACTTTTAATAATTTAAAGTATTTAATTTCTTTTGTAGTGTCTACATGAGGCCCACGACAAAGATCTGTAAAATCTCCTTGTGTATAACAGCTAATTACTGTCTCATTTTCATCCATTCTACTAATTAAATCAATTTTATATGGATCATCTTTAAATTTTTCTAGTGCATCTTCTTTTGAAATTTCTTCACGTATAATTCTTTTTCCATCTTTTGCACATTTTTTCATTTCTTTTTCAATAAGGGCTAAATCTTCTTCTTTAATTACTTGATCATCTAAATCAATATCATAGTAGAATCCATCCTCTATTACTGGTCCTACCCAAAATTTAGCGTTTGGATACAAGTGTTTTACTGCTTGTGCTAGTAAATGCGCACATGAGTGATTTAAAACACTTAATTCTTTATTTTCCTTTATATTTATCATTTACATTTCTCCTTTATATCCATTTCTATTTTTTCATCTAATTCATCTAAAACATCAGAATCCACATCAAATATAATTTCATCAAATCTTCTAGATGCAAGTTCTACATACATAGGATGCTCATGAAGATGAATGATATCCATTAATTGTTGTACTGGTAATCGATCAATGGCGCGTTTTGATAATTCTGTTGAAATCATACCATCTCCATCTAGTACTTTTAGTTTAAATACTTCTCCATATACTTCCTTTTCTACTAGGCCTTGTGCTGTACATAGTTTTTTTGCAGCATCTGTAATACTAATTCCTCTCATAATGTTTTTTCTTACAATTACACCTTTTAATGTTTGAATTAATATTTGTAGATTTCTAATTTCTACTTTAAGTACTGGATTTTGGCTATTCAAATATCCCATCTCCATCTTTAGTTTTTCTTGTTCCCTTTGTTTAATTAATGCAAATAAAACTTCATCTTTGCATCGATACATGTGTTTTGTTACCATAAATTCACCTCTAACAATTACTTATTACCCCTTTTTAAGCTTTTTATTAATTGGTGTTGGAACTTAAGATAAAAGAAAAACTCCTGTTATCTCTAACAGGAGCGCTTTTTGCACGGTACCATCCATTTTTCTCTTCATTTTGATAACGGCATATGCCGGGTTCCTATTAAGACCAACTAGAAGAGTAGTAAGAAATAAAATCACTCTTTGTTTCCACCAACCACAAAGTCTCTATTTAGGTATTTTCTATTTCCCGTATCTCTTATCACAGTTTTTAAACTAGTACTTCTTTACTATATCACTACTTGAAATTTTGTCAATTCTTTCTAGCTAGATTTTTTTATTTTTCTAATGTTTCTTTTGAATCTTCTATCCTTCGATTCTTACTAGTTAAAGTAAATTCCCTCGTCATATAAGTAATTCTTTCAATAATTCTTCTTGCCTTTAACTTTTCTATTCCACTATTGGTTGCTGAGAAATGTTCTTCTAACTGTTTTAAATCTAAATTAGAGGTAAAAAATGTTGGAAGGTTTTCTTCCATTCTATATTGAAGAAGGGTTCCGATAATTTCATCTCTTGCCCAAGGTGTTAAATTTTCAGCTCCAAGATCATCTAACAATAACAATGGAACAGTTTTAATATAATCATATTTTTCTTGATAATCCGTATTAAAAGATGCTTTTAATTGTCTTAGAAATTCAGGTACATAAACAATTGCACTTCGAACATTCTTCTTCGCTAATTCATTAAATAATGCAGATATTAGATATGTTTTTCCTGTGCCAAAACTTCCATATAAATAGATTCCTTTTGGATTTTCACACTTTTCATAAGCATCGATAAATTCTTTAAAATATTTACTAATTTGTAATCTATTTTTATCATCTCTTGTTGTATTTTGGAACGATGCACTTTTTACATTCTTTGGAACTTCAAATAACTCTATATTCTTTTGATATGCTTCTTCCCTCTCTTTTTTTTGTTGATAAGAACAGGCTGTATAAGAAAAATTTACATGTCCATTTAATTCATTTGGTTTATATAAATATCCCTTTAATTCATTTTTACAATATTCTAATCCCTTACAATGTTTACAGTTTTCAAATTCACATGCAGATACTTCTAAAGAAGAAGTATATCTCATTAAAATATCATCCCCTAAATCTAATGTATTTACAACTTCTACAAAAGATGGATTATTTAATTTTTTTATATAATTTTGTTTTAAGTCATTCCATTCAGACTCTTTTATTTGAACAAGGTCTCCAATTTTTTTCATATTCTTTTACTCCTAATAATTTATATTTGCTAATAAAATGATAAAAAAGTAAATAGATACACTAAATAATAACACCATGATTGTTCTTTTTAAAAGTGCAATTCTTAATTCTTTCTTTATATTATATTCCATTTTCTTCTTCCCCCTTTACGAAGTAATTGAATTTAATATTTGATCTAATTCCCTTTTTTCTTCTTCTGTCATTTCTTCATTTTCTAAATTCTTATCAAACCAATCAGGTAATGATTCTTCTTTTTGTTTTTTTGTACCTACTTTTACTGTTTGATTTTGTCCTAGATGTTTTTTCAAACGTTTGTGTTCTTTTTCACTAATTCTCATTGCTTCTTCTACAGTTTCTACATTTAGACGTTTCCACTGTCCTGCAATGGTCTCTACATAATTTTTAGACAATTTTTGATTATTGATTTTTAGTACATACGAAATTAGTACATTTACTACTCCTGGATTCATTTTTAAATCTACTAATAAATTTTCAATCAGTTTTAAATCTCTTAAAGATGGCTCTCCTGTTTTATATTTGCTTCTTAAGAAATCATATGGTGTTACAGATTCAAATGTATAAACCATTTTTGCCCATTTAGAATGATCCCCCTCTGGAGCTTTTAAGTATTCTGGCTGTTTTGAATAGATTAATGTTGGAAGTTTTCCATTATTTTCAAACTGATAGAAGTTACGACAACTTTTTCTTAATTCTGTCTTGTCCACCAAACCTTTTTCGTTCAAACTATTACGAACTAGCCCTTGCATATGTAAATCATCAATATTGTAGATGTAAGCTAAAGAATTTATTAAGCTCTTTGTTTCTTCATTAAAGCATCTTGGACTTACCATTTGATTTGGAATACTAGAGATTAATAATTCAAAATCTATCTTATCTGCGATATGAATTTTACCTATCTCTTCTTTTATTAGATTTTCGTTTTCAACAAATGGATTTCCAGAAACACTACTATAAACTTCATTAAAGGATAAAGAAATATCCTCATAATCTTTTAAATTAATTCTTGGCATTTTAAAGTAATCTACAATTTTATCGTACTCTTTTTTACCTAGATTATTATATAAAACTACATTTAGAATTGGATGATTTAAAAAATCAGATGCCATCATAGGTGAATATAGTAAATAAACAAAATTGTTGACATGATCTTTTTTGTAATACGTTCGAAGCAATCCCACTCCTTCTAATTTTTTTCGCGCAATTACTATTTTATCTAATTTTAGTTGCATTGTACTCATTAAATGATGATGTGTTAAATCATCACTCATTAGTTCTCTTTTATCTAAATCATCGATTAAAGTAAAATATAGACTTGTCGCAGTATACCCAATAATTGGTTGATATAACATCGTAATTAATTTTCTATCCTGTTCATTAAGAATTGTCTTATTAATTACAGTGTAGGTATCCGCAGGTAAAACTGTAATTTCTATCATATATTTCACCTCGCTTTTGTGATTTTTATTATACTTTGTTTTTCATAGAAAAACAATACATCTAAATCGATATATTGTTATTTTGCTAAGATAAATTCTAATAGCCTCAAAACATCTACTTTTAAAAAGAATAAAAATAGAATAGCAAACACAATGAATGGTCCAAATGGAATTAATTTTTCTTTATTCACTGTATATAACAATACAGATACTGGAAGTGCAACAACACTTGAAATAAAGATTACAACGACTCCTAAAAGTGGTCCTAATGTCATTCCTGATACAAACATCAATTTGATATCTGCACCACCAAGACTCTCTTTTTTAAATAAAGTATCTCCTAATAACATTAGACAATACATAATTCCAAAAAGTAAAACACCATTTCCAAGAGCAGTTATCATTCCATCAAATCCATCCCGATAAAGAATTGTTCCTGCACATATTAGAATCGAAATTAATGTTACTTCATCTGGAATAATTAAATAATTTAAGTCGCTAACAATGACTATACTAAATAATGATACTAAGGTTAAGGCAATTATCAAATCTGGACTAAACCTATACGAGTAGTAACATACTGCAAATAACCCTCCTGTAAGTAATTCTATAAATGGATAGAATATAGAAATTGGCTTTTTACAATGCTTACATTTTCCTCCTTGAAAGAGAAAAGATAGAATTGGTATTAATTCTAATACTCCTAACTTATGTTTACAATTTGGACAATAAGAATGTTTTGGATTCGTTATAGATTCTTCTTTTGGTAATCGAAATCCAACAACATTATAGAAGGAACCGAGAACGGTTCCTAATATAAAGAAAATGACTAAATAATAGATATCCATGCTCATTCCCCCTTACTGGTTATTTTATACCCCTTCAACTGCGTTATATAAGCTGAACATTGGTATAAATATAGATAATAAAATAAATCCAACTGCGACTGCCAAAAGAATAATTGTCATTGGCTCTATTAATGATTTTATCTGATTAACTGCATTTTTGTGTAAATTATTGAAGTGTTCAGAAACTTTTTCCATCATACTTCCTAATTGTCCAGTAGATTCACCAGTAACTAACATTTCATACGCTACTACTGGAAAAGCCCAATGACCTCGGAATGACTCGGATATTTTTCCACCTTTACTTAATGTGTTCATCGTGTTGGCAATAATCTCTTTATAAATTTCATTATTTGATATTTTGGAAAGAATTGCCATACTATCCGTAATATGAACACTATGATTTAGTAATTGTGCAAAAGTTTTCGTAAAGACTGTTACTTCATTATAAATGATAACATTTCCAACTACTGGAAGTTTCATATAAAATGTTTGCATTGCTTTTCTAAATGATTTTATATTTCTGTATGCCACAAAGTATGCGATTGCGATTATTATGATTGTAACAATAATATGAATATAATAATGTGCTAAAAAGTTACTAGCATTAATTGTAAATTGAGTAATTGCTGGGATATCTCCCCCTGCTTCTTCAAACATACTAACAAAGTTTGGTACTACCCATACAAGTACGAAGGCAATTACAATCAGTGCGAATATGAAAATAATAACTGGATAAGTTAAAGCAGAAATCATTTGTTTTTTTGTTTCTTCAATGGAAGTATAATAATCACTCATTTCATCTAAGGTACTAGATAAATCTCCTGTCATTTCAGATGCTTTTACCATGTTAATTAGTAATCTTGGGAATGCATCTGTTTGGTTTTCTAATGCTTTAGAAAAGCTATCTCCTGCTACTAGGTCGAATACTAATTTTTCATATATTTTTCGGTGAGCTGGCTTAGTTGCCTGTTTTGCTAAAATTCTAACAGAGTCAATTAATGGAATTCCAGCTTTAATATATGTAGAAAGTTGTGTCAAAGAAAAGCTTAAATCTCCTGAATTAAATTTTAAGCCAAAATTAATTTCCATATCTAATTTAGTTTTCTTCTTTAACTCAATACTTTCAATTGTATATCCTTCGTTAATAAGGAATGCTTCTACTTCACTTTTACTTTTTGCATCAAAGGAACTTTTGATTTGCTTTCCATAGCTATCTTTGACAACATAATTGAAAGTTAGCAAATCACTTTTATCTCCTTTACCATCATTCATTACATTTTTAATAACTTCTGATGTATCATTTCCTGATAAAGAGGTAGCATTTTTAATTGCTTCACTCATTAAATCTGTTTGTTCTGATTTTTCTTTTTCTTTTTTTAGTTGTTGTCTTTCCTCTTTACTTTTTCCCAAATTCTTTATTGCATTCACCGGAAAAAGAACTAAATCTCTTAATACATGATATACAGATACAAAAACATTCATCCTAACACCCACTCTATTCTTTTTCTATTTTTTCTATAGTTTAGTATAACATAATCCAAATATTTTGAAAACATTTTTTACTTTTTTCATATAATATTGTAAAGAGGCGAAGACTATGTTTAATTATCCATATTATAACTTTCCATCCTACTATCCAGCCAGCAACGTTGGTAGTGGATTATTAGGTGGAAGAGGCGCATCTTCTTTATTAAAAGGAGCTGCTAGTAAATTTTCTTGGAATGGCTTTTTAACATCTACTGGTAAAACTCTAAATGTAATCAATCAAGCTATTCCAATCTTCTATCAAGTACGTCCTATTTTTCATAATGCTAAAACAATGTTTAAAGTGTTAGGTGCAGTAAAGGGAAGCTCTTCTACTACTAGAGAAGTAGCCCCTACTGTAAACGAAATAAAAAAACAAACGACTTCTAATTATAATCAAAATACTTATGCCGCAAATCACACTTATAAAGAAAATAATTCTAAAAAAGAGGAATTAGTTGATGGAAATCCTGTTTTCTTTCTATAGAAAGAGTTAAAGATATTTTTTAAGTACCTTTAACTCCTTTTTTAATTCTATTCTTCGACAAATATATTTTTTAGGTAAAATTTCTAATAATTTTTCCTTTTGTTCTACTTGTCTTTTCATATATTTGAAAAATTCTGGTTCTTTTTTTTGAATTAAGATAGGACCAAATAGATAATCTTCTCTTTTATATTTCTTTTTGCCTTTTTTAAAGCAAATCACTGGATAAAAGAAACCTTTTTCTAGTACTAATGATTCATCTTCAATATAGTACCCTATCTTTGATATTTCCTTTCTTAGTTTATCTGCATCGTTATTTGGAGAAAGAATTAATGTCTCTACGTTTTTCATTAAATCTGTCTTATATTTTAAAATCCCAATAATATTTAAACCACCCATTCCAGAAATAATAATAGTATCCACATTTTCATTGATAGTTTCAATTCCATTTCCAAGTTTTACTTCAATCTTTTTTGTTAATTGATACTTTTTTATATTTTCTTTTGCTTGAACTAATGGTCCTTCTTTAATATCAGATGCAATTGCTTTGATATTTTTTTTATTTTGTAGAAGATAGATATCTAATAGAGCGTGATCACACCCAACATCAATTATGTAACTATCTTCTTCTACAAAAGATGCAACACACTCTAATCGATTATTTATTTTTACTTTCATAAAATCACCTTTTTCTACTTAAGTTTATCAAAGAAAAAGAGAAAGTGCAATTGCACTCCCCTTCTAGTTTATTTTTTTACAGTCATATTCAAAATTACTTTTTAAATATTTTAGATATTCATTAATATTTTTTATATCATCGGGAATAGGATATTCTTTGTCAAAGTAGTATTTATTTATAAGATGTTCCCTATCCATAATCATTTTTCCGTTAAACTTATCCTCTGGATCATCAGGATTTACTTCCAAAATAAAGTCTTTTAACATTTCTTCCTCTTGGAATTGGTATTCTCTATATACTTCTGGAAGATATAGATTACCACCTGCATATTCAAACTTATAATAATATGTTTCCCTATATTTTTCTGTTTCTTTTTTTGGTATAGAGCATAAGTAAGTATCAATTGCTTCTTTGTCACCAGTTTCTATTTCTTTCTCATTGTAATACAATTCAAAAGTTAATTTTGCAGTGGTTTCTAGATTCATATTATTTTGAAAAGTAATGCTGTTTTTTGTATTTAATAAAATTTTATAATTCACTTTATTTTCTGATATTTTTTCTTTACCATCGTTGATTATAATTTTCGACACATTAATATCTTTATTTGTCTTATTTACAAAGGTAAGAGTAATGTTTTCTTCATCAATTACATAAGAAACTTCGTAACTATTTTGAGAAATAGAAACATCTTCCATTTTTGTTTCTTCTTTTACTTTGTGCCCTTTTCCATTTTTCATGCTAAGCGCAACTCCAACAGCCAGTAAAATAAGTCCAATAACTATTATACTAATAATCCCAATTTTTTTCATTTTTTTATATTCTCCTAATTTTAATCTTTTAATAAATGCACATTGTTCCTTGTAATGTTCCACCGTTAGGACATGTATAATATGAGCAGTCATTATATCCTGTACAAGTTTCACATTTTTGGTAAGTTTCACAATGACCATGACAATATTTTGTACAACAATTATGACAACCATTAGATGCTGTACCACAACAACGGCTTTCACATTCTTCTTCCTCATGGCAATTGCAAGTATACTTATATGGACACATTTGATGAACATAAGTAGCGGCATAACTATGTCTTACGTTGAAACTTACTGTTGTACTTTGTCTATTAATATTAGAGGTTAATGTACATGTAACAGTATATGCTCCTGTTTTTCTACTTGTTGCTGGATTACATACTGTGGTTCCTCCACTTGGACCAAAACTAACGTTTAAGTTACTTGTAAAGTTATAATCCCCATTTCC
>CATLHA010000038.1 GCA_949948745.1 uncultured Caryophanales bacterium | reverse complement strand
ATAGTTATAGATAATGATAAAAAACTAAAAAATGAAATAGATGTTGGATTAACAAAATTTAATCGTGAAAAATGTGAATGGTTAAAAGTCAATTCTGATATTGTAGTAGATGAATATCAAGAAAAAGAATTTAATTTCCTAGCATATGATGATAACAAATTGATAGGTGGAGCAATTGGATTTGTAAAATATGATTGGTATTTTTTAGATATGCTGTATATAACTGAAGAATATAGAAATATAAAAATTGGAACAATGTTAATAAATGAACTTGAAATTTTTGCTCAAAAAGAAAAACTGATAGGCATAAGAACTGATACATGGGATTTTCAAGCAAAAGAATTCTATGAAAAAATGGGGTTTAAATTATTTGGAGAATTAAAAGATTGTCCTTTAGGAACAATAAACTATTTTTTTGAAAAGAAATTATATATAGGAAGTGATTTAAATGAACGACAATAATCGACAAAATATGATAATCAACTGGTATCCAGGGCACATGGCTAAAACTAGGCGTGAAATGAAAGAAAAGATGTCTTTGATAGACATTGTTTATGAGGTGATTGATGCTAGAATGCCAATTAGTTCTAGAATCATAGATTTAGATGATTTGGTCCATGGAAAACCAAGAATTTTAGTAGTTACAAAGTATGATCTATGCGATAAAATATATACAGATCCAATTTTGAATTCATATAAAGAACAAGGAATAAAAGTTGTTCCTGTAGAATTACTAACTGGTAAAAATGTTTCTACTATTGTTTCTCTTACAAAAGAAGTGATGCAAGACATGAATGAAAAGAGAAAACAAAAGGGCATGAAACCACGTTCTGTTCGTGCATTGATTGTTGGTAGTCCAAATGCAGGAAAAAGTACCTTGATTAATCGGTTAGTAGGAAAAAAAGTCACTCAAATAGGAGACCGTCCAGGAGTTACTAAAAATTTAGGATGGATTCGAATTCATAAAGATATTGAACTATTAGATAGTCCTGGAATTTTATGGCCTAAATTTGAAAATCAAAGACAAGCCAAAATATTAGCTTCCTTTTCTGCGATTAAGGAAGAAATTTTGGATACAGAAGGATTGGTAAGATTCATTCTAGAAATTATGATGGAATACTATCCTGAGCGTATTTTAACACGGTATGGCTTAGAATCTCTTGACTTAGATGATTTAGAAAGTAGTTTTGTAAAAATCGCGATGAAGCGTGGTGCTCTTGGTAAGGGTGGAGTTCCAGATTATGATAAAGTTTATACTTTAATTCTTAGAGATTTTAAGGATGGAATGTTTGGTCCTGTTACTTTAGACCGATTAGAAGAGAAAGAAGTGTAGTATTTAATTATGAAAAAAAAAGAAAATAAAGAAAAAACAATTGTAGACCTTTATCAATTTGAGCATGAATTATGGAATCAAGGAATTACCTATGTCGCTGGAGTAGATGAAGTAGGAAGAGGTCCTTTAATTGGTCCAGTTGTAACAGCTTGTGTTATTTTACCCCATGATTTTGTTTTAGAAGGGTTAACAGATTCCAAAAAATTAACAGAGAAAAAAAGAGAAGAATATTATCAATATATTATTGATCATGCTATAAGTGTATCTGTTGGTTTGAAAGATGAGAAAGTAATTGATGAAGTTAATATTTACGAGGCTACTAAATTGGCGATGTATGAAGCAATAGAAAAATCAAAAATAAAACCAGAGCATGTTTTAATTGATGCAATGAAATTGGAAAATTTAGAAATGCCTAGTACGTCTATTATTAAAGGAGATGCAAAAAGTATCACCATTGCTGCTGCTTCTGTTATTGCGAAAGTAACTAGAGACCATATGATGATTGAACTAGACAAAAAATATCCAATGTATGGATTTAAGAGTCATAAAGGATATCCTACAAAAAAGCATGTAGAAGCAATTGAAAAGTATGGTTTAATTAATGGATATCGGAAAACATTTAAACCAGTTTCTACTATCATAGAAAATGAGATTGCTTGCTCAAAAGTATGATGTTATAATTCAAATAGGAGGGTTTATGATGGATGAATTTTTAAAAGATCGTGAATATGAATTTGAGATGTATGCAATAGTTGATTATTTTAAATTATTGAAACAAATTGAACTAGCAAAAAAAGAAGGGTTTCCAATTTTTAAATTAATTGGCGGAATGGAGACAATGATTAGATTAGAGGAATCTGTTAAAAATGGTTTCTTTGATGCTAAGATGACAAATTGTCAATTATTTAGTTCTTTATCTAATCATGCAAATAGATTACATCATAATGTAACCTGTGTTAAAACAGTATTTATAGAAGAAGCTATTGAGAATAGTTCTACTATTCAGAGTTTTCCGCCTAATGTTGATTTGAATCATTCTGCTTATCAAACATTAGATGAATTTTTAGCTTTCTTTCCTACTAATGTTACACTTCCATTTATGATGAAACTTATTCAAGATTCGAATGATAATGCCAAAGAAAAGAAAATAGAGCAGAAGTAAGAAATTTTTAAAGACACTGGTTGTGTCTTTTTCTATGCATTAAAGTTTATGATAAATTGTGTGATTTTTGAAAAAGAGTTGACGTATGACAAGTTGTCAGCATATAATGGAAAAGTGTGACAATTATCTTGAGGGGTGAATTTATGCCAACAAAAACATTTTTTAATTTGCCATCCGATAAACAAAGAAAATTACTTGATGCAGGAATACGAGAGTTTTCTCGCGTCTCCTTTGATGAGGCTTCTATTAATCAAATTATTCAGGATGCAAAAATTTCTAGGGGAAGTTTCTATATGTATTTTCAGGATAAAGAAGATTTCTATTTTTATTTGCTTCAGCAATATCAGTTAGAAATGTATGATAGATTAATTCATTATATAGACCTATGTCAAGGTGAATTTATTGCAGCTTGGTTAAAACTTTATGATTATTTATTTGATTCTTGTTTTGATGGGAATAAGGGTAAATTATTAAAAAATGTCTTTTTAAATATGAGATTTTCAACTAGTCGTAAACTTATGCTAAAACCACCGAAAGATATTATTCGAAATCTTTCTAATGATTTATTATCTCATATTGATAAAAGCCTTTATAGGTATCAAGAGGATGAGGAATTGTTGGATATATTTTCTTTTGTCATGCTAACTTCGATGAGTTCTATTGTTTATACTTTAATGAATCCAGAGGATCGAAGTTGTGAAAAGGAAAATTATGATCGAAGAATTGAAATTATTAGATCAGGAGTTATAAGGAGGAATAAAGATGTTTAAAATATTTGGTTATTTAAAAAAATCTGTTTTACCAATTTTGATTATTATAGGATTATTAATCGTAATGGCAATTTGTGATTTAACATTGCCAGATTATACTTCTAGAATTATTAATGTTGGTGTTCAGCAAGGAGGAATTGAAGAAGTAGTACCAAAGGCAATTTTGAAACAGTCACTAGAAGATATTTTACTTTTTACGGATAGTCAAGATAAGAATACTATTCTTAATCACTATCGTTTAGTTAGTAAAAAGACACTTAGTAAAGAAGAGTATAATAAATTAGTCAAAAAATATCCTAAATTAGAAACAGAAGAAATTTATTTACTTAATAAAGTTTCTAAAGAAGAAAAGAATACAATTGATGAAATTTTAACACAACCAATGTTAATTTACTATATGTTGACTTCTAATAGTGAAGAGGCTTTAAAAATTCAAAATGAGATAAAGTCTTCTTTTGAAGGTACTATGTCTAACTATTCATTAATGGAAATCTTTCGTCACTTACCAGAAGAAAGCTTAGTACAAATGAGAGAAAATTCTAAGGAGCAATTTCAAGATTTTCCAGAATCTATTGCCGTACAAAGTGCAGTTTTTTCTGTAAAGGCAGAGTATCAAAAAATAGGAATGAATACAGATAATATTCAAACAAATTATATATTTACTGCAGGAGCTAAGATGTTAGCAATTGCCTTATTAAATATGGCATTGGCTATTTCAGTTGGTTTCTTTGGAGCTAGAACAGCAGCAAAACTTGCTCGTGATTTACGTAATGCAGTATTTGAAAAAGTTATGAAATTTGGAACTACTGAGTTTAAACTATTTGGGGTTAGTTCCCTAATTACTCGTACTACAAATGATGTTCAGCAGGTACAGATGGTTATGGTATTTATGCTTCGTACATTATTTTATGCACCAATTATTGGTATTGGTGGGGTAATTAAAGCGATGGATGCTAATTCTTCCATGGCTTGGATTATTGCACTTGCAGTTATATCTATTATGACTTTGATGATTTTGATGTTTACTTTAGTAATGCCAAAGTTTAAAATCGTACAAAATTTAATTGATAGATTGAATCAAGTAACCCGTGAGATTTTAAGTGGAATTCCAGTCATTCGTGCTTTTAGTAATCAAAAGAAAGAAGAAGAAAGATTTGATAAGGCAAATAAAGATTTGAGAAAAACAACACTATTTGTTGATCGTGCAATGACAGTACTAATGCCTACGATTATGTTTATTATGAATGCAATTAGTATTCTAATTGTATGGAAAGCATCTATTGGAATTGATCAAGGAGTAATGCAAGTAGGAGATATGTTAGCATTTATTCAATATACAATGCAGATTGTTATGGCATTTATTATGGTTAGTATGTTTTCTATTATGTTCCCAAGAGCTAATGTTTCAGCAAATCGTATTGCAGACGTATTAAAAACAGAACCTGTTGTAAAAGAGGTAAATCGACCTAAATCATTTAGTAAAAGAGTTCGAGGATTAGTTGAATTTAAGAATGTCAATTTTAAATACCCGGATTCTGATGAAGATGTATTGACGGATATCACATTTACTGCAGAAGCAGGGAAGACAACGGCATTTATAGGTTCTACTGGTAGCGGTAAGAGTACATTGATCAATTTAATTCCTAGATTCTTTGATGTTAGTAACGGGGAAATTTTAGTGGACGGGATTAATATAAAAGATGTAAAACTTCATGAATTGCATGAAAAGATTGGATTTGTTCCGCAAAAGGGAGTTTTATTTTCTGGAACTATTGCTTCTAATATTGGTTATGGAAGAAATGATATTACGGAAGATGAAATTGTACGTGCTGCAAGAATTGCTCAAGCAGAAGGCTTTATAAAGGAAAAGCCAGAAAAATACGATTATGAGATTGCACAAGGAGGAACCAATGTATCTGGTGGACAAAAGCAAAGATTATCAATCGCTAGAGCCATTGCAATCGATCCAGAAATTTATATTTTTGATGATAGCTTTTCTGCACTTGACTTTAAAACGGATGCAGAACTTAGAAAAGCACTTCATAATGAAACAAAGGATGCAACTGTCTTAATTGTTGCTCAAAGAATTAGTACAATTCTTCATGCAGATCAGATTATAGTTTTAGATGATGGTAAAATTGTTGGTAAAGGTACACATAAAGAGCTATTAAAAACTTGTGATGTCTATAAGGAAATTGCATCTAGTCAATTAACAAAGGAGGAGTTAGAAAATGAGTAGTGAAAATAAAAATGTGAAAAAACCTGCTCGTGGACCTAAAGGTCATGGGCCTGGGGCACAAGCTCCTTTGGAGAAAGCAAAAGACTTTTCTGGTACTATGAAAAAATTATTTCATTACTTATCCCAGTATAAAATACTATTATTTTTAGTTGTTTTGTTTTCTATTGGTAGTGCAATATTCTCGATTGTTGGACCTAAGATTTTAGGAAATGCAACTACAGAAATCTATAACGGTTTGATAGGAAAAGTAACGGGTGTATCTGCTGGAATTAATTTTAATAAGATTGCTGGCATTTTACTTACCTTACTTGGATTATATGGTCTTAGTATGTTGTTTTCTTATATTCAAGGATGGATTATGGCTCAGGTTAGCCAAAATATTACTTATGGATTAAGAAAGCAGATTTCAGAAAAAATTCATAGAATGCCTTTAAAATATTTTGAATCTAAAACAACGGGAGAAATTTTATCACGTATTACAAACGATGTAGATACGGTCAGTCAAAATTTAGATCAGAGTCTAACACAAGTAATATCTTCTTTTGTTTTAGCTATTGGTGTTTTGATTATGATGTTAACCATTAGTCCTTTTATGACTTTTGTAACTGTTCTAATTGTTCCAATTTCATTTATCTTTATTATGATTATTGTGAAGAAAAGTCAAAAGTACTTTGTAAAGCAGCAGGAATATTTAGGACATATCAATGGTCAAGTAGAAGAAATTTATGGTGGGCATGATGTAGTAAATTTATTTAATGGAGAAGAAAAGGCCTTAGCAGAATTTAAGCAGATTAACGATACGCTTTATCATACAGCTTGGAAAAGTCAATTTTTATCTACAATGATGCATCCTATTATGACATTTATCGGGAACTTAGGCTATGTAGTTGTGTCTATTTTAGGTGGATGGCTTGTAATTCAAGAGAAAATTCAAGTAGGGGATATTTTATCTTTTACTCAATATGTAAGAAGTTTTACGCAGCCTCTTGCTCAAGCAGCACAAGTTATGAATCTGTTACAGGCATTAGCTGCAGCAGCAGAACGTGTTTTTGAATTTCTTGAAGAGGAGGAAGAAATTCCTTCTGTTAAAAATCCAGTTTCTATAGATGGAATCTCTGGAAATATTACTTTTGACCATGTGAAATTTGGCTATGATGAAGACAAAATTATTATTCATGACTTTAATTCGAAGATTAAATCAGGGATGAAAGTTGCAATTGTAGGTCCAACGGGTGCAGGAAAAACAACTATGGTAAAATTACTGATGAGATTCTATGATGTAAATAGTGGCTCAATTAAGATTGATGGAAAGGATATTAGAGATTTTGATCGAAATGAACTTCGAGAAATGTTTGGAATGGTTCTTCAAGATACTTGGTTATATTCAGATACTGTTCGAGAAAATATACGATATGGAAAATTGGAAGCTACAAATGACGAAGTAGAGGATGCCGCAATAGCTGCACATGTTGATCATTTCATTCGTACTCTTCCTGATGGATATGATATGGTAATTAATGAAGAGTCTGACAATATTTCAGGCGGACAAAAGCAGCTTCTTACTATTGCACGTGTTATTTTAAATGATCCAAAAATTTTGATTTTGGATGAGGCTACTTCTTCAGTTGATACTAGAACTGAAATTTTAATTCAAGAAGCAATGGATAAATTGATGGAGGGAAGAACGAGCTTTATTATAGCGCATCGTCTTTCTACAATCCGTAATGCAGATTTAATTTTAGTTATGAGGGATGGAGATATTGTGGAGCAAGGAAATCATGATGATTTGTTAAAGAAAAATGGATTTTATGCAACACTATACAATTCACAATTTGAAGATGCGGAAAATTAATAAGTTTAGGGGAAACCTTAAACTTTTTTCTTTTCTCCCTTGTTTCTTTTATATTAATCATAGTATACTAATCTTATAATATAGAATGGGGACTAGATTATGAGAAAAAAATTTATTCATATATCGAATAAAATGGTGTTAATACTACTAGTTTTCACAGGATTAATTTTTATAATATCTGGATTATTTTATAATTCTTTTGCGCTTTTGGATTCTATAGAATCTGTACAATTTCAAACGGAAAGATTAAATTATGAAGATAAGGCTCCTGGTAGTGCCCATGTTTTAAAAAGTGCAAAATGGATTGATAAAGGGAAAGCTAGAATCACTTTTAATATTGATACCATTTTAAAAGAGAAAAATGTAAATAAAGATGTTTTGTTAGTATTAGATGTTTCTGAATCTATGATTGATTCGAAATTATCTAGGGTAAAAACGGACTCTAAGGCTTTAGTAAATTCTTTATTATCTGATTCTAATAATAGTGTCGCATTAATTACGTTTGAAGATACTTCTTCTATTTTAAGTGGATTTACTAATAATAAGGATACTATTCTTTCACAAATTGATTTTTTATATGCGGATGGTGGAACAAATTATTATCAGGCTTTAGTTAATGCAGATAAAGTATTAGAAAATTATGTTCCTAAGGAAAATACAGACTGTCTTTTATTATTTTTGACAGATGGTTATCCTAATATCGAAATTCCGAATCAAGATGCTCAGTATACATATTTAAAGGATAAGTATCCATATTTAACGATTCATGGGATTCAGTATGAAATGGGTCAGGATATTTTAGATCCTATTATAAATATCAGTGATTATCAGTATATTGCGGATATGAATACATTAAATAATATTTTATTTGAAGCATCTACTATTACTAATTCTTATACTAGCATGACATTGACAGATTATATTGATAATGATTATTTTGAGATTGATTCCGTTTCTTCTATTCAACCTTCTTTTGGAACAGTAGATTTAACTTATGAAAATAATATTCCAAGAGTTGTTTGGAATTTAGATTCTTTAAGAACTGGTTCTAATGCAACACTTACAATTGATGTTCAACTTAAAAGTGATTATTATATGACGAACTCTGTTGTTCCAACAAATAAAAAAGAAGAACTTTCTTATGAATTGGATGATTTAAAAGAAGTGGTTCGTAGTGAAGAAACACCAAGATTGCCAGTACAATTTCAAGTAAGTTATCAAGAAAATTCTCCTAGTGATTGTACTGTAAATAATATTCTTCCTTCAGAATATTATATGGCATATGATATAGTAGATATTTCTTCTAAAACTTTGGTGTGTGATGGATATCAATTTAATGGTTGGATTCCAATAACAGAAGGTGTTTTTAAGCAAAGTGAAAATTCCTTTATTATGCCAGATAAGGATGTTATTCTTCAAGCTGAATGGAGTAAAGTGTCACTTTCAAAGTCTATGGATGGAGAGATTTATGTTGCTCCTCCACCTATCATACAACAGATTCCTTGGACCTATAATAATGAATTATGGGCTTATAGAGATTCCGTAACAAAGATTATAATTCAAGATAGTATTAGTAATATTTTAAACACAAAAGAAAGTTTTGATATTTCTAAAGCTAAAGATGGTAGTGTTTTGGGGAAAATTGTTCCAAATGCGAATGATTCAACAACTTATACGGCTTATATACAAGGAGAAGGTGGCGTTATTGCTAATAATTATAGTAGTAATTTATTTAAGGATTTTAAGCAATTAGAAACCATTGAGGGACTAGAATATTTTGATACTTCTAATGTAATCAGTATGTCTTATATGTTTCGTGGATGTGAAAAATTACTTTCTCTTGATTTAAGTCATTTTGATACTTCTAAAGTAACTGATATGAGTACAATGTTTTATTCTTGTAAAGCACTGACTGGTTTAAATGTAAGTAGTTTTGATACAAGAAATGTAAGAAATATGGCTAATATGTTTGCCTATTGTGAAAAATTAGCTATATTGGATGTAAATAATTTTGATACATCCAATGTTACAGATATTAAGATTATGTTTAGTTGGTGTGTTAATTTAACTTCTTTAAATTTAGGTAATTTTAATACTGCGAAGGTTACAAATATGCAAAATTTATTTAGTGGTTGTCGTAATTTAACTTCTATTAATTTAAGTAGTTTTAACACCTCTGAAGTTACAAATATGCAAAATATGTTTAATGAATGTCAAAAATTAACTTTTCTTGATATTAGTCATTTTGATACTTCTAAAGTTACTAGTATGAAGGCTATGTTTTATCATTGTTATGAGCTTAGCAATTTAAATTTAAAAGGTTTACAAACGTCAAATGTTACAGATATGCAAAATATGTTTAATGAATGTCAAAAATTAACTTCTCTTGATATTAGTCATTTTGATACTTCTAAAGTTACAAATATGTCCTATATGTTTTGTAAGTGTGTATCTATAACGACATTAGATTTAACCAATTTTAATACTAAAAGTGTAACAGATATGTCTTTTATGTTTGATAGTTGTTATAAGATAACCAATTTAGATGTTAGCAGTTTTGATACTTCGAATGTAACTGATATGAAAAATATGTTTCAGGCTTGTATTGCGCTCACTTCTTTGGACTTAAATAACTTTAATACTTCAAAAGTTACAAATATGCAAAGAATGTTTTCTGGAAATTTTTATTTAAATTCTCTTAATGTTAGTAGCTTTGATACTGCTAATGTTCAATATATGGCCTATATGTTTTACGATTGTCAAAAATTGTCTACTTTGAATTTAAACAGTTTTAATACTTCAAAAGTTACAGATGTTGAGCATATGTTTGATCGATGTACAAAATTAACTACAACACTTACAATTCGATTTACCTCTGGTAATTACACTAGTATGCTTGAAACTGCTGCTATTTATGGTGGGAAGATAACATTAAATTATACAAGTGCTTCTTCTAGTTGGGTAGATACATTACTTACTACGAAATCTTCTAATGGGAATGTAGTAAAAGGATTACTTGTTGCATAATTTATAATTAAGAAGTTATGGAATTTAACTTCTTTTTCTTTTATCTTCATGTTGTTGTAAAAGTACAAAAAATATATTATAATTTTATATAGTAAGGAGGATAAAAATGAATAGAAGAGGATTTACATTAGTGGAACTTTTGGCCGTAGTTGTTATTTTATCAATTTTGATGGCTGTTGCTGTTCCTAATATTATTTCTACTTTAGATCGTAACAAGAAAGAAACATATATAGGGGATGCTAAAAAGTTTATTGCTTTATCAAAAAATCAAATGGGAAATAAAATCAACAAACCTGGATATGGGGAAATTGTTCGTATTGATTTATCTTGTTTGGATAATGAAGATGTTAGGAAAGATCCTGATGGAAATCTTTATGATGAAGTTAATTCCTTCGTTATTGTTGTTAGGAAGAATGATGAACTTGTTTACTATGTGAATTTAATTGGTAAAAGTACTTCTGGAAGTACAAGAGGAATTACTCTTACGGAACAAGCGGATTTAGATAAGGATGGAAGAATGTCACTTGTTAGAAAAGATATTTCTGCTCCAACAGATGCTGAAATTCAAAGCATTACTGGTGTTTCTGGAAATATTCGTGTATGTAATTAGGAGGAACTATGAAAATACTTATAATTATTACAATTATACTTGCATATATTTATCTTTTTGTAAGAAGTAAAAAAGCAATTCATATGTTACAGCAGAATTTATATAATGATGGAAATCGTTATATTAAATGGATTTTAAAAAATATATCATTTGCTTTTTTTGTAATTGAGTTTGTTTTGGTTGGTTTCTTCTTTTTAGCATATATTTTAAATCAAGAAATCTTTTTATATTTTGATATTTTAGGGTATATTATATTAATTTATTATTTTTTAGATAGAAGTAAAAAGGAAGAAAAACAAATTAAGAAACCTTTGGTAGTAACTTCTAGAGTGAAAAGATTAATGGTTACTTTATTTATTATATATCTTATTCCTTCTATTTTTTGTTACTATTATACAAATCAAGCATATTTATGTCTATTAAGTTTAAGTATTCTTATATTTTTCGTGTATTTTATTGTATATGTTGCCAATATTATTAATAAACCAATAGAAAAATGCGTTTATTACTATTATTATTTAAAGGCTATGAAGAAATTGAAGATTTTTTCTAAGTTAAAAGTAGTTGGAATTACAGGTAGTTATGGTAAAACAAGTAGTAAAAATATTTTGAATGATATTTTAAATGTGAAAATGGTTTCTCATCCAACTCCTAAAAATTTAAATACAGAATATGGCCTTATGATTACGATTAACAATCATTTGGATAAATTTGATGAGGTTTTTATTGCGGAAATGGGAGCTTATCGATTGGGAGAAATTAAAAAATTATGTGATATGGTTCATCCTAAGTATGGAATTTTGACACGTATTGGAACTTCACATTTAGAAACATTTGGAAGTGAAAAAAATATTCAGAAAACTAAATTTGAACTTATTGAGTCTTTACCCGAAGATGGAGTCGCTATTTTAAATGGGGATGATCCAAAGCAACTTTCTTATAATATTAAAAGTAAGTGTAAAAAAATATGGATTGGTATTGAAAATCAAGATGTAGATATATACGCTGATAATATTAAAGTAAATTATGAGGGGAGTAGCTTTGATGTTCACTTTACGAATAAAGATGTTGTTCATAGATTTACAACTAAACTTTTGGGAAACCATAATATTTACAATATTTTAGCTTCTATTGCTTTGGCATTAGAGTTTGGTATGTCTATATCTGAGATAGAACAAGGAGTTCATAAAGTTAAAACGATTGAACATCGATTACAAATAAAACCAATTGGCAATATTCATATGATTGATGATGCCTATAATTCTAATCCTGTTGGTGCTAAAATGGCATTGGATGTCTTAAAGATGATGCCTGGTACTAAAGTAGTTGTAACTCCTGGTATGATTGAATTAGGAGAAAAAGAGAAGGAATATAACTATCAATTTGGAACTCAAATTGCTGGTGTTAGTGATTATGTTGTTTTAATAGGAGAGAGGAGAACAAAACCTATTTATGATGGTTTGATTGAAAGTGGTTTTGATGATAAAAGAATATTTATCTTAAATGATGTTAAAGAATCATTCCCACTAATTGCTTCTTTTAAAGGAAAAGAGGAATTATATGCTCTTTATGAAAATGATCTACCAGATAGTTATAATGAAAAAAATAATGTCTAATGACAGTCTATAGTGACAAATAGTTTACAATTATGTTGACCCTAAAAATTGAATGTGCTATGATTAGAATGTAAATAATAGAGGAAGGAGTTTTCAAATTATGAAAAAAATGAATAAGAAAGGTTTTACGTTAATCGAGTTATTAGCCGTAATCGTAATTTTAGCGATTTTATTAGGGGTTGCAATTCCAGCGGTATCTACATATATTAATAATTCTAGAAAAAGTGGATTTATTGATAATGTTTCAATGTTTGTAAATGTTGCTAGAAATTCTGCTATTGAAGGTGGAGATATTGAATATCCATCTGATGCTAATCATGCTACTGTGGTTACATTTGAACAATTAAAGCCTCAAATTGATAGAAATAGAGATAAAAGCTCTTATGGTGGAAAATGGACAAGTGAATCTTATGTAATTATTGTTAATGAGGGTACAAATGAAAGACCAAACTACATTTATTATGTAGCTGCTAATGATGGAAAATATTCATTAGGTAATGCAGAAGCATCACCAAAAGCTCAAATTATAGCAGTTGAAGAAATGAAAGAAGCTAATGTAGTTAGAGAGTCTACTGGAGTTACGAAACCAGCAGCTAGTGCTAAATTAAAGAAGAATGCACAAGCTAATACTACAACATTCTTAACTGCAGATTCTACTGGTGAATTTATTATTGATTAATTGAAAATAGATTATCATAAAAGAGCAAAAATATTGTTCTTTTTCTTTTGTTCTTTTTCTATTTGTGATATATTTATCTTAGGTGATTATTATGAATACAAAGGGTTTTACTTTAATTGAACTATTGGCAGTGACACTTATTTTAGGTATTTTAATTACTATTGCGATTCCTAATGTTACTAGTTATCTTTCGAATTCTAAAAAAAGTTTATTTATTGATGATGCTAAGCAAAATCAAACTATTGTAGGTAATGATATTGTATTTAATAAATTTAAGGCGCCACTTGATAAAAATGATGTTACTATTATTTCAATTGGACTTTTAGAACATGAAAAAGATAAATATTCTTCTAGTTTTGGATTTCCATACTTGGAGAATAAAAGCTATGTTGCTGTTGTCAATATAGGTACTCCAGAAAATCCTATTTATGATTATTATGTTGCTCTTCAAGATGGTGGAAGAAACGCAATACCACTTACTAATTATTCAAAAATTGATAGTGGTTCTTTTGTTAAAAATGCAAAGAACAGGATGGAACTTACAGTTCAATCTTTTTGTGGTAATGAGGAAGGTGTTTTCCGTTCTTTGTATACAATTAAAGGTTTAGAAGATATACAAGAAAAGAATGAATTAGGATATTTAAAAAATTGGAATGCTACAATTTATAGTAGTGAAGATTGTGGAAGGATGAAATGATGTTATATTTAGGTTCTCATGTTTCTTTTGATAAAAAAGAACAATTAATAAGAAGTACAAAGGAAGCTTTAGCATATGGTGCAAATACCTTTATGTTTTATACGGGTGCTCCTCAAAATACAAACCGTTCTAAAATAGAAGATGGTTTAACTTTAGAAGCATTAAAATTAATGAAAGAGGGAAATGTTGCTTTTGATAAGGTAGGAGTTCATGCTCCCTATATTATTAATTTGGCAAATGCAGATAATTTGGATTTTGGGATTCGCTTTTTAACAGAAGAATTAGAACGATGTGAAGAACTTGGAATCCGTTATTTAGTTCTTCATCCAGGTAGTCATGTAGGACGTGGGGTAGAAGAGGGAATTGCTACAATTATTCGTGGATTAAATGCTGTTTTTTTGAATAATCATGGCAATGTTAAAATTTTGCTTGAAACAATGGCGGGAAAAGGTACAGAAATTGGTAGAACATTTGAAGAATTGAGACAAATTATGGATGGGGTAGAAGAGAAAAATCGTTTGGGTATCTGTATTGACACTTGCCATATGAATGATGCTGGTTATAATGTTCATGATTTTGACTCTTTATTAAAAGAATTTGATCAGGTTATTGGAATCGAAAAAATTGGTTGTATTCATATTAATGATAGTAAAAATGACATTGGAGCGCATAAAGATCGCCATGAAAATTTAGGGTATGGAACTATTGGATTTGATAGTTTAATAAAAATTATTTATCATCCATTATTAGAAGACATTCCTAAAATTTTGGAAACACCATTTATTAACAGAGAATTTGCTCCATATAAAAAAGAGATTGAAATGATTCGCAGTAAAAAGATGGAGGATAATTGGAGAGAAACATTTGCGGAGGAATAAAAAATAAAAACAGAAAGCGATTTCTGTTTTTATCAGAGTGTTGACAAAGTTCAATACTCTTTTCTTTTTTTATAAAGTGTTATATAATTAATTTGTAAGGTTGCTTATTATCTCAACAATTTTAAGCTTAC
>CATLHA010000037.1 GCA_949948745.1 uncultured Caryophanales bacterium | reverse complement strand
AAAATACAGAATCTTTTTCTAATTCTTCTCCACATTCTGGACAGAAATATTTTTCCTCTTCTGTTTGTTCTTCTTCTAACTTTTCATTAGAATCATCTGGTTCCTCTTCTTCAGAATCATCTATTTCTTCTTGTTTTATATCTTCTTCTATAGTTTCATCTTCATCTACAACTTCTTCGTCCTCTGATTCTTCATGATCATCCTCTACAAATTCATCCTGAACATCAAAATCTAATTTTGCCCCACAATTTGCACAAAAAACAGAGTCTTCCTCTATTTCCTCTCCACATTCTGGACAGAAGAATACATACTCTACTTCTTCCTCTGAATTATCCTCAGATATAGATTCTTCTTCACTAATAGAATTCTCAGAATTCATCAAATCAGATACTTTTTTTCCACAACCTGCACAAAAAACAGAATCCTCATCTAACTTTTCTCCACATTCTGGACAAAATTTAACTTCAAATTCCTGTTCTTCTAGCTTTTTTCCACAGGAAACACAAAATTTTTTATTACTATCGTTTTCATATCCACAAGAAAGACAAATTTTCTTTTCCATACTTCAACCACCTACTTACTATAACATTATACCATGACCATCTAAAAAATGAATTTAAATTATCATAAAAAAGAAAAAAGTCTCAGAAAATCTGAAACTTATAAATTCTTATTTCACTTGTTCAACATCAAATTGAACTTCTAATCCATTCAAGTTGTAAACTTCACCATCATTCTCTTTTTTCTCAATAGAAAGTGCCAAAGTTTCTTCCTTAATTAATTCAATGAAATCTTTAATTGCTTTTTCGAATTCAGCTTGTTCTTTATAATAAATATGAATTCTATCTGTAATTTCAAAATCTTTTGATTTTCTTAAATTTTGAACTTTACTAATAAATTCACGAACAATACCTTCATTTAATAAATCCTCTGTCAATGTCGTATTTAATACAATAAAGTTACTTCCTTCATGACTAGCATTAAATCCTTCCTTAGAAGACACACGAATTTCTACCATTTCAGGAGTAATTTCAACTTGCTCATTGTGAACTTCCATCTTAATTACATTTCCATCTTCTAATGTTTGAATATCCTCATTAGATAGTTCTCCTAATTTTTGTTGGAACTCTTTAATATTGGCACCAAAAATCTTACCACAAATCTTGAAATTTGGTTTCACTTCAAAGTTCATATAATTAGATAAATCTTTTGCGAAAATGATATCTTTGACATTAAGTTCTTCCCTAATTAAATCACTCATATCAGAAATAACATCTTCAACTTTTCCATCTAAGATAACTTCACCAATTGGTTGACGAACTTTAATTTTAGCCTCTTCTCTAGCATTTCTTCCAAGAGAAATTAAATCACGAACCAAATCCATTCTACGCTCAATATCTTCTCTAATGTATGCTTCATTGCATACTGGATAACTAGCTAAATGTACACTTTCTTCCCCGGTTAATTTTGTATAAATCTCATCAGAAGTAAAAGGTACAATTGGAGCGATTAAACGAGAAAGTCCTTCTAACACTTGATAAGTAGTTTGATAAACAGACTTTTTACTTGTATCTAATTTACTTCCCCAGAATCTCTTTCTATTTCTTCTAATATACCAATTAGATAAATCCTCACTAACAAAATTATTAATTAATTTTACTGCCTTATTTAAATCATATTCATCCATAGCAGCAGTAGTATATTTTACTAATCTGTTGTATTTAGAAAGTAACCAACAATCAATTTCTTCTAAATCATTATAAGAAACCTCAAAAGTCTTTGGATCAATTCCATCTGTATTTGCATACATCTCAAAGAATGTATATGTATTTTTTAATGTATTAAAGAATTTAGATTGTACTTCTTTAATTCCATCTTCATCAAACTTTAATGGTGTCCATACTGGAGATGAATATAACATATAAAATCTAGTCGGATCAGCACCATATTTTTCTAAAATACTAAATGGTTCTACAGCATTTCCTTTAGACTTATGCATCTTTTGACCGAATTTATCTAAAAGTAAGTCATTAACTAAAACATTTTTATATGGGCTACATCCTTTTACAAATGTAGAAATAACAAGTAAAGAATAGAACCATCCACGAGTTTGATCGATTCCTTCACAGATAAAATCAGCTGGGAATTGTTTTTCAAATAAATCTTCATTTTCAAATGGATAATGATATTGAGCAAAAGGCATAGCACCACTATCAAACCAACAATCCATAACTTCTGTAACACGACTCATTGTTTTTCCACATTCTGGACATTTAATATGAATGTCATCTACATATGGTCTATGAAGTTCAATTGTCTCATCAATTTCTTCAATTGCTTTTTCTACTAACTCACTTCTTGAACCAATCATTTCATCATGGCCACAACTACATCTCCATAATGGAATTGGAGTTCCCCAATATCTATTTCTAGAAATAGCCCAATCATTCATATTTTCAAGCCAGTTTCCAAAACGTTTTTCCCCAACATATTCTGGATACCAATGAACTGTATTATTTGCTTTAATGATTTCATCTTTAAAAGCAGTTGTCTTAATATAAAGACTAGGTTTTGAGTAATAAACAAGAGGAGTTTTACATCTCCAACAATGTGGATAATTATGCTCCATTTTTTGTTTTTTAAATAATTTATCTTCACTAGCTAAATATTTAATAATTTCAATTTCTAGTTCTGAATCAACAACCAATCTTCCCTTCCAAGGACCATCTGTATAACATCCATTTTCATCTACTGGATTTAACATAGGTAAGTCATATTGTAACCCCACTTCATAGTCATCTTGACCAAAAGCAGGCGCAATATGAACAATACCAGTACCATCTTCCATAGTTACATAATCAGCGCATGTAACAAAAAAAGCTTTTTTATTCACATCTAAGAATGGTAAGAATTGTTCGTATTCACGATATTCTAAATCTTTTCCCTTATATTCTTCTACAACTTCAAAGTCATCACCTAATACTTTATGAGCTAATTTTTCAGCAACGATAAAGTTATATCCTTTAGATAAACATTTTACATACTTCTCTTCTGGATTTACACAAGCCGCAACATTAGAAATTAATGTCCATGGAGTTGTTGTCCAAATTAATAAATAAGTATTTTCTTCATCCTTCATTTTAAATGGAACTGTTACCGTATTAACACTAATTTCCTTATATCCTTGAGCAACTTCATGACTCGCAAGTCCTGTTCCACATCTTGGACAATAAGGTAATATTTTAAGTCCATCATAAATTAAACCTGCATCAAAAAATTTCTTTAAAATCCACCATTCAGTTTCAATATAATTATTATCATAAGTAATGTATGGATTCTTTAAATCAATAAATTGACCCATTTTATTTGTAAAATCACGAAATGCAGCTTCATTTTTCCAAACAGATTCACGACATTTTTCATTAAACTCTTTAATACCGTATTTTTCAATATCAGTCTTACCACTAAACCCAAGTTCCTTTTCTACTTGAACCTCTACTGGTAATCCATGAGTATCCCAACCAACTTTACGAATAACTTTATATCCCTGCATTGTTTTATATTTACAAAAACAATCTTTTAAAAGCTTCGCTAACATATGATGAATTCCAGGCATTCCATTTGCTGTAGCTGGACCATCAAAAAATACAAAATAATCTTTTCCTTTTTCAATAGATTTATTTAAAATATCATCATTCAAAAATTGATTCATTAAATCATTTTCAATAACACTATTTTTTTCTTTTCTTAATTCTTTGAACATCTATATCATCCTTTCATAAATTATTTTTGATTTTCTAATCAAAAGAAAAAGCGACTCTCTCATCATAAGGACGAGAAAATCGCGGTACCACCTTAATTGATAGAAAATCTATCCACTTAAAATCCATAACGAGGATCAACCGACTTTATCTTATCCATAAAGCACAATCTCGAAAGTGATCTAAATAATTCTTCCTTGATTCCTTTTTTCACCAACAAAGGAACTCTCTAACAATTTCAAACTATTCCGTCTTTCTCACTTGTTTTAACGTTATTACTATATCATAAATTTTTTTTTGTTTCAATTATTTTAATTATAATTTTTTTGACTTTTGCTTTTCTTTTGCTTTTTTTATTAATTGAACATTTCTTTCATCATTTGTTTTAATAAATCCTGGTTCTTTTAAATTAATTCGATCAATCAAATTAATCATACTATTTAAAGCCCAGATATCATCCGCACTTTTCATTTTTAAAGCTTCTAATCTATCCCATGCATCCATTCCTCTCATACGATTTTCTGGATTATACATTTGAATATAAATTTGTCTTCCAAGCTCAAATATTTCATTTGCAAATACATCTTTAATTAATAATTCTTGTTCATCATTAACTGTAGTACTCGAAGAATTTTCATGATGATATCTTGCAGTAACTCTTTGTCCTACTACACTAATAATTTTCTTTGGTGCCTTTTCTTTTACTTGTTTTTTCTTCTCAATAGGTTTTATTTCGTTTGTGACTACTACATTTTCCTGACGTTGCCTTTCAAGTTTCATAGCCTCTTCTAGTTCTTTTTCCTGTTTTTCTTTTTCATATTGTTTCACTAGATTATAATCAAGGAAACAATGAAAATAATTAGTATATACAGTAAAATCAAAATATCCATTTTTTCTAGAAGAAAATTTTTGTATCAATTGATTTAAGAATTTTACTTTTTGCTCATCTTCCTTATTTTCTTCCTTTAATTTTTTAGCCAAAAATAATTTCGTAGATCTATTTGTTTTTTCATAATAAGCAACTAATAAAAGATTTTTATACCATGAATCAATATCCATTTCTTTTATTTCTTCTTCTGTAATAAAATCACAATAAATTTTAGCAATGATATTGTTAATAATAGCTTTTTCTTCTCCTAAAAGTTCTATTTTAGAATCTAAAAATTCTTTTTTCTCTTCACTAACTACAAATTTAGGAAATTTTCCTTTTATCTTATTTTTTAAAAGTACAAAAGGCTTCTTTTCAATATTTCTATCACAAATAGCAATAGCTTCTTGTAAACTTTTTGTTTGTTCTTCCCCCACCTGAGTATCTGCAAGCTTAACCAATATAATTGCTTTTTGATGTTGTATTAAACGATTAAAACTACCTGAATAACATAATTTTAAAGCCTCTTGAAATTTTCCCATTTTTGATAATCTTGCAATCTCTTGTGATAAACAATCTATATCAGCCTTTGTAAGAATAGAAGGTTTAGATGCTTCTTCCACTGGATTAGAAATCTCCACTTCTCTATTTTCTACCTCCTGAATTTTATTTACAACTGCTACTTCGTTATTATCTTTTTCTTTAGCAACTTTCCATCTACAAATAGTAGCTGTAGAAATTCCATATTCAGAACTAACCATTTTAATAGAACATCCACTTTTTATTTTTTCTAAGACCTCTTCACGTATTTCAATACTATATGCCATAATTATCCTCCATAAATTTGTTTTATATTTATAATAATTCTAAATAAACAAATTGTAAAGTTTTTTTAGAAAAGGAAAAAAAAAACATAGAAATCAACTACTATTATCCCTATGTTTATATCGAAAAATTATTTTATTATTAATTGTTTATTATAATTATTTGCATCTTTTATTAAACTTTGAAGATTTTGTTCAATAAGAAATTGAGTAATATTATCTTTTTGTACTTGAAATCTTTCATCCTCTTCACAATGTACATCACAAATATGAAAAGCTTCCAATAAGTAATCTTTTTTTTCTTCTAAAGGAACCTCTTTCCCTAATAAAACTAAAACCTTAACTTTTTGAATTAAAATATTTAAGTTTTCTTTTCCAATAGGAGTATCACAAGTTTCTAATGCCTCTAACAGACTACCTCTTTTTGTTAAAACATTTATTTTTCTAGATAAATCACGAAGCTCTATATTTTTTTGCTGTTTTTCTCTTTTAGATAAATTTTCTGATACTTTAGATTTCGGAGTTCTTTTTTTCTTTTCTACTGTTGCCTTTACGACATTTTTAGAAGAAACGATAAAAACAGCTGTCTTACTATTACTAGATGATTCTACGGAACAACATGCCCCATTTTCCTTATCTAGAGAATTACCAACATTCAAGTTACATAAAACAGCAGCAGGTATTCCATACTTTAAACTAATATCGTTTGTTGATAACCCATTCTTTAAATCACTTAATATATTTTCTTCAATTCTAATATTATACATAGTCATCCCCCCCTTAAAAATATGATACATATAATAACACAAAAGAAGAAAAAAGGAAAGAAAAAGACATAGAAACTCAATCGATTTCTATATCTTCCATTTGTAAAATAATATCTTCATGTTGTTCCATAATTGTTCGAAGTTGATTTTTACTCTTTTCTATATGATTTTTCATCATGGCATTCTTATTTTCAATTTTCTCTGAGCGAGCAATAGCATAGGATACAATTCTATCTGCATTTTCTTTTGCTTGTCTTTCAATATTTTTCGCATTGTTTACAATCATTTCAGCCTCATGATAGGCACTTTTTTTCACAATATCCTGATTTCGAATCGCATTTTCTAAAGCCAAACGAAGGGTCTCCTCATTTGCTTTATATTGATTAACTTCATCTAAAAGAATCTTTCTTTCTTTTTCTGCCTCTTCTAGTCTTTTAATCCATTCTTCTGTTCGATTCACCATTTCTCCAACAAACTGGTTAACTTCTTTTTTATTGTATCCAAAAATCTCCGTTGAAAATTTGTCCATAACCCACCTCTAGAGCTAAGTTGTCAATTGTCAATTACCAGTTGAATTCATCCTCTTGAGTATCTTTAGATTT
Source organism: uncultured Caryophanales bacterium (assembly GCA_949948745.1). GTDB lineage: Bacteria > Bacillota_I > Bacilli_A > RF39 > UBA660 > Alloscybalousia. The sequence continues at coordinate 8,513 of CATLHA010000037.1, read as the reverse complement.
TCCTTTAGATGGTGCTACTTTATCTTCTGTTATTTTCCCTTGAATATTTACATTATTAGGAGCACACAAAAAGATACCACCACCAAGTTTCTGTAAATTACCATTCATCGCATATAAACTTCCTGTTAAAAAGTCTACAATTCGTTTTGCCTGATCTGGCGTTACTCTTTTTAAATTGACAACTACTGTATTTCTACTCTTTAAATAATCTACAATCTGTGTACTTTCAGAATAAGCCCTTGGTTCAAATAAAATCATTTTATTAGATCCCATTGAATCTTCAGGTACTTCTGATTTTTGTACTTTATAGTAACTGTCTTCTGCCTCAGTCTCAGAAATAGAGGATTCTCCCTCTTCTACTCCGAAAAAACTTTTAACCTTATCAAAAGCCATCTTACATTCCTCCTATTTATTCTATCTCTATAATTTATTGTAACATAAAAAAAAATAAAGAAAAAGATATATTCTCACTTTCTTTACTTTTTTTCATTGACATTTTCATAAGTTTTTCGACTATCAATACCAAGTTACTCGAATATTAGCATTATTAGATAAAGGCTCTGGATTAGGTTTATCAAATCGTATAGATACAGGTACCTTAAATGCGGAACCAAATGCAATACAATTTCCAGACTGTAAAGATTTTAATTGTTCAATAATTTCAGCACTGACACTAGGAACCATATTTTTAATAAAACTTAAATCCTTAGGATGAAGTGTTCTTAATATTAAGAAATTACTGCATTGTGAAATTGAAGTTTCTGATAATTCTGAAGGTCTTTGTGTAATAAGTCCAAGAATTACTCCATATTTTCTTCCCTCTTTTGTAATACGATCAAATATATTATATCCAAGTATTTCAGAATCTTTATCATTTTGTACATAACGATGAGCTTCTTCTATAATAATATGAAACGGTATTTTTGCTCTTTCTTTAGCATCTAGTGCAAAGGAAAATAAGATACGAGAAATAATCTTAGTGATAGCTTTCGCTAAACGATCATCAACCTGACTAATATTAAAATTAATAATCTGTGCTTTTTTTCCATCCGATGCAGTAATTAATTTACGAATAAACATTTCTCTAGAAACTAGTTCTTTACAATCAAAGTATTTAGAAGCATCTCCACTTGCTAAACTATGAAGACGAACACCAAGAATATTAGCATAATCAAATACACGGTTACTCTTTAAAACACCCTCACTAATAAGTGCAAAATCCATCGCACTTTCTAAATCTTGTAAAGAAAAAACAGTAGATTGATTTTCATATTTAGACATATCTAATCCATCGACAACAAACTTACTTACTAAGTCTACAACAGCTTCCATTTCCTGCATCTTACCTGTTTTATCAGTATACAAACACTGTTTTAAAGTACGTACATACCCAGGCTCAATAATTTTCGTTTCAAGATTTAATTGTTCTGTATGGAAATTTGTCAATATAGCTGTAACCTGATCTCTAATTTTACCAGAATCACTACCACTAAGTAAAATGTCCAAAATAGCTCTCGCAATAATATCATTCTTATGCTTTTGAATATCAGGATTATTACTATTTAAAACTCGAACTAAAGTTAAAGCCTTTGTAATAATCGGTAATTGATTAGGATTGTCAACACCAAGTAATTGTGCAATATCATCAGTATCTAACAACCACAATGGTAATTTTAATAATTCTGCATTTCCTTCTTCTTGATCTGTTGTTATTGTCTTATAACGAATCATCGGATTCTTCTGTTGTAAGGTTGAAAAAGCATTTGTATATTCACCATAAGCATCAAATAAGAAAATATTTGAATTTACAGGGACATAACTACTACCAGCAAACAAATTTTGAATAAGTCTTGAGACAGTAAAACTCTTTCCTGCACCAGTATTTCCTAACACCGCAAAATGTTCACTAAAAAACTTATTTACATCCACATTAATTCTATAGTTTGGATAAACAGTAGATAAACCAAAATAAACTTGACTATTATCCTTAATTTGTTGCTCTCCTAAAATAAGAGAAAGTTCATCCATACGAATGATTCGAACTGTAGACTTAAAAGATGGTTTCTTATCATACCCTCCATTAAATCTATCTCCTATAATCTCCCCAACAATAGCAACTTTCATTTCTGTTTTACTTATACTATGAATCTCTCCAACAATTTTTGTCTTATCATCTTCAAAAACCACATGAATATTCACTAAATTTGCCTGAGAACCAATATCAATTTGTAATTCGACGATAACATTATTTCCATCAATTGAAATAATTTTTCCTAGCATTATATCCACCCTCTATTCTAAACAAATTATAACATAATAGAGGAAAAAGAAAAAGATAGTTTTATTTAAAAAACTATCCAAGTATAAAATGAATTAATTCTTTGACAATTAATTCCTCAAGTACTTTGACTACTTAATTTTTGATATAACTTTTTTCCAATTAGTCTCCAACCATCATATTAGAAACATCAAATTCAACACTATCAAGCACAATACCATCTAATATTGCCTGAAAAACATAATGACCAGAATCAACAATAGCTGTATTATCATAAGAAATAAACTCATAATTATCAAATGAATACTGTAAAACTACACCTTCAGTACCTATAACTTTTACTAAAATTTCTCCATCATTTGTATTTAGATTTACACTAGTTGTTTCTTTATTATTTTGGAATACTTTTACTATAGCTTCAAGATGATCAGTCTTAACTGTTACAGTAGAAATATTACCAGCCAAATCCAAAACACTTACAACTTCTTCTTGACTATTAGAATATACTTTACTTAAAGAAAGTTCATCTTCTGATAAAGTCCATCCTTCTTTTTCTTGTAATTTTTCTCTTGAAGTAATTGTTATCAAAGTGGAATCCTTATCTAATCGTTGAGAATTCATTTGAATGATTGGAGCCTCTCTATCAATTGTTACAACATACTCAAAAATATTATTTGAATAATCATACGCTCTAATATGATATTCTCCGTCTTCGTATAGAATAAAATCTTGATTTAAATCAATCTCTACAATTTCCTGCATTCCTTCTTGTTCTATTGTATTAGAACCATCAATCATTTCATATTTTGCCTTATAATATTCAGCATAAGTAACTTCATGATTATCGCGGAATGAAATTTTTATTGTTTGATTAATAATGCTACCTGTTTTCACTGGTTCATATGAAGTAATACCAGTTTCTGAATCATAATTTTCTACAATTCCTTCAATTATTGGTAATGTAGTATCCAAAACTTCTACATATACTTCTTTAGAAAAAGATTCTTTATCTTTAGAAACCGTATATATAATTTTATATGTTCCAGGAATAGAAGTATTAAATTCTAAAACACTAGAATAACTATTATCATAAATTCCTTTAAAGAAATATTGAATTTGTACTGTTACCTCTTCATTTCCTAGAACCTCAGGTATTATAAATTCTTCAGTACCTGCCTCTACCTGATAATTAGATTCAAGATGTGTAAGATATTTACTCAAATCAAATGTTGGAACCACCGGGTAGTTACTTTCTTGATTTTTACTAGACTCTTCTATCTTAGTATAATTAACAGTATAGGAATCTTTCTTAACATCATTCTCATTATCATCAAAAATATCATTTGTTGTTGGCGTTGGTACTGGCGTTTGAACTGGAATTTTTTGGTTCTCGTTATCATCTTCATATTTCACTTTATCACAACCTCTAAATCCAGCTAAAATTCCTATAATTAAAACAAGAGTTAATCCAACCAAACATAGACTTTTTTTGTCGTTTGCTTCCATATTATCCCCCCAATCTTAGCAATTTTCGACATGTTTATTGTTTCAAAGGAAAATGATGCTTGTCAACAACTTGGACATAAATATACAAAAAAAAAGCATAGTTCAAAAACTATACTTTAAAATATTTTATTTAATCTTCTGTTACAATTGATACATTTACTGAGAAATTTTTCCCTTGAAATTGTTTTGTATCTTCTGAAACCCACATTCTAAGTCTAAATACTCTCTTAAAATTATGATTATACATATTATAAGCTATATCATTATGAACAGTTCTAGAACTACCAATTGGTAAAACTGAAGATTCCTTTAGCTGAGAACCTTTAAAAACATTTCCAGATTGATCAGATGTATCTAAAACGGGATATTCTTTTCCACCTACTACCTCAGTAACATAAAGTTTTACTTCATCAAAAGATAAAGTTGAATTATCGCTTTTCGTAACAATTACTTGATAAGGTTGAAACTCTCCCTCTGAAAAAGAACCACTAACTGAAAATTCAAAAACATTTCCATCTCCAGATAAATTTTTACCATCCTGATCAGACATAGGTACTACATTAGAAATAGAAAATTCAGATGTATTTTGATAATTTGAATAATTATAAATAAGTCTGGATTTATAATTAACACCAGATGGATCATAATCTAATAATGAATAACTTACTCCTGTAGTAACTAAAGTTAAGGATAAAAGTGCTAAAACAGAAATAATTACTTGTCTTTTTTTACTCATACAAAAGCCTCCTATTGTTAATATAAGTATATAATTTTTAATCAAAAAAGACAAGTACTAGAAGAAAAAAAAACAAAAAGAAAGATAATTTTCAATAAAAAAATAAAAAACCTTGAACTATCAAGGTTAATTACATTATGGCGGAGACAGAGGGATTTGAACCCTCGCAGCAGTTACCCACTCTACACCCTTAGCAGGGGCGCCTCTTCAGCCTCTTGAGTATGTCTCCATAATGAGAATACAGTACTTTGCATCCGTAGTTATAATCATACCGTATTCTTAAATTATTGTCAATAAAATGAATTAATTTTATAATTTTTTATAATTCTTTTCCGCACATAAAACACTTAGGAGAACCATTTTTTACTTTAGCCCCACAATGAGGACACGCAATAAACTCTGCTTGTTCTTTTAATGTTTGATCATTAAGTCCTTGTATTGTAGGATCAATTTGAAATGACACATTAGAATTTTGCATAGGTTTTTGTTGCTCTTCAGGTAAAGGAGCAAAAATACTTGTGCTTTCTGAAACATTTGTAGAAACATCAGTCATTGGAGTAGCTACAAATGATAAAGTATTAGAATTAGCATTATCATTCAAAGGCTTTTCTACAATAGGAGATGAATTATTAATAAACTCACTTGTTTCCTTTTTTTCTATAGATGGAATAACAGATAGATTCTCGTTACTACTATTTGCAAGCAAGTTGAATGGCCGACTCATATTTTCTACAGGAGAATTAACCACAGGTATCACTGGACTACCTACAGAAAGATTGCCACTATCAATATTAGAAACAGATGAGTTCATTTCAGAACTTGATGTTTCTATAAAATTAATATTTTGTAACAGAGAAGAATCCAGTTCTCCATTTGAAGAAGGTTCTACAAATTCACTAGGATCAACCCTAAAATCCGCTACATCTAATTTCTTTGTCTCTTTTATATTTTTAGCATCTAATAAAGAATCACGGTACTCTTTCTGATAAACACCACCACCAATAGACATACTAACCTTGGTTCTTTCCTTCATTGGCTGATCTGGATTAGAAAGTGTCGGTTTCTTTTCCGTTTCGACTGGTAAATCCTTAGCGATAGATACTCCACTCATAGCTTCTTCATTAATACCTATATATTCACTATCACTAAATGAAAGAACTGGAATCATAATCAAAGAAAAAATAGAACACATAAGACTATAAATTTTACTTTTTCTAAAATATCTAGCTAATTTATACATCGTAATAAAGAAATAAAATATATTTAAAATTGGGATAAAAAATAAAATAATTTTCCATCTTGATTCATTAATAATCTCTAATAATACAATTAAATTATAGATTGGAATGATAGCAGAGATTCCTGAACGATTTGCCTTACGATAAATCCTCATCATAGAAATAAAATAAACAACAACTAACACACAAAAAATACCTAACAAAATTAACATAGGAATCAAATTTTCGTTAATATTGGTTTTGTAAGCGATTTCATAATCATCATAGATAGTATCTAATATAAACACAAATAACCCTCCTATTCTCTATTATTCATGTTATCATAAATACCATTTTAAAAAAAGAGAAAATAAATAAAAACTTCCGAATAGAAGTTTTCATTGAATATACATTATTTTTTCGTTCCAAGAGAATAAATTCTTTGAATTGCTTGAGTAGAATTATGTCCATCATATTTAGGTGCTCTTTCTAATTCAAGAACATCAAACAAGTCCCATAATTCAACACCATAATGATATGTTGCTTGTCCCTCCTCTGTATTAATTCCAACAATAAAGTAGCCTTCATACATAGTACCATCATCATGAAATTTAGATTTCCATGAAATTGACCGATTCAAATGACAAATTACACTAAATAACATTGCTCTATGAGTATACAATTCACCAAAGCTATGACATCCATCACTAATTAAGTTAGTATCTAATTCTCCCTGTTCTTCAAAAGTTTTAATTATAGAATTAATCATATCCACTTTTTTCATAATACCGTCGCAAAAAATTAAAACCTCTGACAAGCAGAGGTTTAAATTCAATATGGTGACCAGTACGGGATTCGGACCCGTGAATGCTGCCGTGAAAGGGCAGTGTGTTAAGCCGCTTCACCAACTGGCCAAATGGCGCCTGATGTAGGACTCGGACCTACGACCTATCGGTTAACAGCCGAGTGCTCTACCAACTGAGCTAATCAGGCATTAAATGGTGGGCCTGAATGGACTTGAACCATCGACCTCACGCTTATCAGGCGTGCGCTCTAACCACCTGAGCTACAAGCCCATTTAATGAATCACTGTTACAAGTGTACACTATATTAAATAATAATGCAAGTGTTTTTTCACTTCTTTTTAACAGGAACGTTTTAATTATATAATAGTCTTTTCGAATAGTCAACACGTTTTTTTATTTTTTTCAAAAAAAAAGAAGAAGTCCTATTTATTTAACTCCTTCAATAAATTCTTAACAGCTTCTTTTCCCTCTGTTCTTTCAATAACTTTATGATCTTTTATTTTAAGAATTGTTGGATTTAGAACTTTCAATTGATTAATCTCTTCAGGAAGTTCTACTCTTTCTTCTCCTTCTTTTAATACATATCCAGTATTAAATCCATTTTCTAAATCAACCATATACATAGGAATTCCTTTTAATGCTTGTGTATAAGCATCACGATATGTAACATACGTACTTGCTATCTTTTCAGAAAAATCATAGTATAAAACGTAATACTCTTCATCCATCCTATTTAATGATTGACCTGCTAAAATTTCATCATATTGAATAACAGTCTCTTCTTCTATTTTCTCTTTCTTACCAAATTTAATTTCACCAGTCATAATCATTGCCAAAAGATAAAAAAATACCAAGAATAATATAATACCTAATAAAATTTTAATAATTCTCCAAGCTTCAGTATTATGATCATAAATTTTGTTAGAATAATTTAATTTTTGTTTTTTTGTTTTCTTATTTTTTTGCATAATATTCACCTACAATTTGAATTATAACACGGTTCAAAAGAAAAATAAACACAAAGTGTTTATTTTGAATTTGGAATAATACTAATACTTCTTGCAATATCTACAAGTTCATTCTGACTCATCACATCAGACACAATATAATAATCAATACCATTGCTACTCCAAGAAATAGAACTATCTGTAAGTGCACCAACTGTGTCAATTAATAAATATGGCTCACCATAAGTTGGAATAATAGAGAATTCCTGTTCAATACTAGAAGTTTCCTCTACCAATAAAAATGGTTTTTCTCCATCAAATGTCATAATTACTCTTTCGCCATTATCCTTTTCCACTCTTTCTTCATTAGTTAAAACTGTTCCTGTAGGAATATAAAGTGGATAAATAACATCCTCAATAGTCGAAGTTTCTGCACTAGAATTTGGAGTTGGTGTTGGTGTTGGAGATGGTAACGGTGTTGATGATGGCGATGGTGTTTGCTCAGTGCTTGGAGTTTCAGATGGAGTGGTAGATGGAGTTTGCTCCTGATTATTCATAATCTTATTAATGTCAAATTTGCTACTATCAATTTTTGGATTTAAATCAACAGATGTAAAAGTCATTTTCATTTGTTCAATTCCCTGCTCATCAACTACTTTTACTTCTTTTAAATTCATATCACTATCTAATGTTACAACTTGATTTACTAATTTTCTATTATTTGGATAATTAACAATCGATTCAATAATATAATGATTATCACTCTCAGTAATAGTCCTATTATCATCGTTTAAAATATCTTTCAAAATAGAACCAATCAAATAAACTTGGGAATTATTGTATGGCCATTCACTTTGAAATTTAAAGCTCTTATTTAATGAAGGCGTTAAAACATATACTTCACTATCATTCTTTAAAATAATCTGTTCATGATTGTTTGCTTTATTCTTTAAACTTACATTAAATTTATCTTTTTTTTGATAAAAAACTTTAACCTCATATTGATAAACATCCTCATTATTT
>CATLHA010000036.1 GCA_949948745.1 uncultured Caryophanales bacterium | reverse complement strand
AGTAAGCTTAAAATTGTTGAGATAATAAGCAACCTTACAAATTAATTATATAACACTTTATAAAAAAAGAAAAGAGTATTGAACTTTGTCAACACTCTGCAAAGAACTATTCTATATTAGAATAGTTCTTTTATGATATAATAATAGTATTAACAAGAATATTAGGAGAAGCAATATGGAATTAATAAAAGTCGGAGAAAAAACTTACTATATAAAAAATAATACAAATATCGGAATTTATCAAATAGATGAAGAAAATATTTATTTAATCGATAGTGGAAATGATAAAGAAGCAGGACGAAAAATATTAAAAATAATCGAAGAAAAAGGATGGAAAGTAAAAGGAATAATTTCTACTCATTCTAATGCAGATCATATAGGTGGAAATAAAGTAATTCAAGATAGGACTTCATGCAAAATATTAGCTAATAGAATTGAAAAATGTTTTACAGAAAACCCAATTTTAGAACCTTCCTTTTTATATGGAGGATATCCTTTCCAAGAATTAAAAAATAAATTCTTATTAGCTAAACCATCCATCGTAGAACAGGTAGAAAATAATCTTCCAGAAGGGTTAGAAACTTTTGAATTAAAAGGACATTTCTTTGATATGATTGGAATTAAAACGAGTGATAATATTTATTTTTTAGGAGATTCTTTATTTAGTGAAGAGACAATTATGAAGTATCACTTATTCTTTATCTATGATGTGAAAGAATTCTTAAATACATTGGATTACTTAGAAACATTAGAAGGAAAACTTTATATTCCATCTCATACAGAAGCAACAGATAATATTGGAAATTTAATTAGTATGAATAGAAAAAAAGTTTTGGAAATTATAAATGAAATCGAAAAACTATGTGAAAGCGAAAAAACATTTGAAGAAATATTGAAATCTATATTTGATCAACACAATTTAAATATGAATTTAAATCAATATGTTCTAGTTGGAAGTACTGTAAAATCTTACTTATCCTACTTAGAGGATGAAGGTAAAATATGTTATGAATTTAAAGATAATCAAATGCTTTGGAAAAAAATTGTAGAATAGAGGTAAAAATATGAAAAAGAAAGAGGAGTTAGAACTAGAAAATAAAGAACAAAAAAATAATACTAGTATTGGTCTATGCTTAGGTATGTGTTTTGGAATTTCTATAGGAACCGCAATTGGAACAATCACTAATAATTTAGGAATTTGTATGTGTGTTGGTGTTAGCTTAGGTATGTGTTTAGGATTAGCCTTTGGACAAGCAATAGAACAAAAAGATGAAAATAAAAATAACCAAAAAATAAAAAAGAAAGAGTCTAAAGAAAAATGAATTTATTAACGATACCAGGCATTGGTAAAAATATAAAAGAAGATTTAATGAATATCGGAATTTATTGTGTTGAAGATTTAAAAGGAAAAAATCCAGAAGAACTTTACTTAAAAGATGCCAAAGTAAAGGGATTCCAAGACGATAGATGCTTATTATATGTATTTAGAATGGCTGTTTATTATGTAGAAAATGATCAACATGAAGAAAAAAAATTAAAATGGTGGTATTGGAAAGATTAGGAGGAAAATAATACAATGAAAAATAAAAAAATTACTAGAAAAATTACACAAGGAATTTATGCCTTAACTACAAAAAATGGAGGATGCATCGTTGATGCTGTTTCACAAATTAGTGCTGGAGAAAATCCTCTAATTTCAGTAGCAGTAATGAAAAATAATTATACAAATCTCCTATTAAAAGAAAATAAAACCTTTGCTCTTTCAGTACTTGGAATGAATGTAAATAGTGAAATTATAAAAATTTTTGGAATGAATTCCATGAGAGATATCAATAAATTTGAGTATATAGAAACAATGAATGTTGAAGAAATTCCAATAATTAAAGACTCTCTAGGATATATGATTTTAGAAAAAGTAGATTCCATGGAAAATGAAACACACACACTATTTATTGGGAAATTAATAGAAGCAGATGTCTTTTCAGAAGAAGAAGCTATGAGTTATGGATATTATCAGAAACATAAAGATGAATTAATAAAAGTGAAAACAGAACAAGGAAAAACGGCATGGGTATGTACCATCTGTGGTTATGTTTATTATGGAGAAACACTACCAGATGGATTCACTTGTCCAAAATGTGGAGTAGATAAAAGCTTATTTGAAAAAAGGTAGATAGCTATGGAAAATATTGTAGTAAAAGAAATAGAAGTCAAAGATTACGTAACCAAATCTAATTTACCATCGAGTGATTTTGTGATTAATCCATATATTGGTTGTCCTCATGGATGTAAATATTGTTACGCCAGATTTATGAAAAGGTTTACAGGACATCAAGAAGAATGGGGAAGCTTTTTAGATATCAAAAGATGTAGTAAAAAAATCAATATCAATAAAATCAAAGAAAAGAGTATTTTCCTATCCTCTGTAACAGATTGTTATAATCCTTATGAAGAAAAGTATGAATTAACTAGAGACATATTAAAGCAATTAGTTGATGTTGATTGTGAATTAAGTATTTCTACAAAATCCAAATTGATATTAAGAGATATAGATTTACTAAAACAAATGAAAAATCTAAAAGTATCAATCTCTATCAATACATTAGATGAGAAGTTTAAATGTGATATGGATCAAGCTAGTAGTATTAAGGAAAGGATAGAAACATTAAAAATATTACATGAAAATGGTATTTATACAATCCTTTTTATGTCTCCAATTTTTCCATACATTACGGACTTTAAACAAATTATAGAGGCAACCAAAGATTATGTAAATGAATATTGGTTTGAAAATTTAAACTTAAGAAGTGGATATAAAGAATATATTTTAAACTACATTAAGGAAAATTATAGTGAATTCTATAATTCTTATATAGGAATATACAATAAAAAAGAAAAGAATTATTGGATTTCCTTATCACGAGAAATTGAAAACTATTGTAAAGAAAATAGAATAAAATATACCAATTATTTTTATCATGAGGAAATTAGAAAAAATAGCAAATAAAATTAGGGGGGTGAGATTATGATTGATACTCATGCACATTTTAATTCAACTGACTTAAAAAATCTAAAACAAGAAATAGAAATCGTAAATTCAAAGCCTTATTTAAATAAAATAATTAACGTAGGATTAGACTATGAAACTAGTAAAGAAGTTGTTGAAATTAGTTTAAGAGAAGAAAAATTTTATGGGACACTTGGAATTCATCCTCTCCATGAAGGAAATATTTCTTCTTTATTAGAACTATATCAACAATTGGACTGCAGTAAAATAGTAGCATTAGGAGAAACTGGATTAGATAAAAGTAGTCCAGATACATTAAAACAACAAGAAAAAAAACTACTAGAAACAATAGAACTTGCAAATTTTTTGAGTTTACCAATTATAATTCATGCGGATAATACAAATAGGGAAGTCATCGATATTTTAAAAAAACAGATTCCAAAAGAAGGATTCGTTTTTCATTGCTTTCAACCAGATTTGGAAATACTAGATGAAATATTAAAAATGAATGGATATATTTCAGTAGGAACACCCATTACTAGAAAAACTGCTAAAAAATCTTTAGAAGTGATTAAAAACATTCCAATAGAAAATCTTTTGATTGAACTAGATTATCCCTATATGAGCAAAGAAAGTACGATAGACGGAAGAAACGTTTTCAATAAAATAAAATTAATTCGTGGTTATACACACCGAGAATTGGAAACAATACTAGATAATAATGCTAAGAAATTGTTTAAAAAATTGTAAGTCTATTACTTTTTATGGATTGTTTTGTTATAATGAAATTAGGCTTAGAGTATGACAAATCAAAGTCATCAAAATAAAATAAATTTTGATTACCTGATAATAGAACCTATGTCATAAAAAGTGAGAGGATGGATAGGAGTAATTATGAAAAATAAAAAAGAAAATGTAAAATCAAAAGTAATGAAGAATGGAAGTATAAGAAGAAAAAAATTAACAAAAAAGAAAAAAAGAATTATTATAACTATAACGATACTTGTAGCACTATTATTAATCATAGTAGCAGTTTTTAGACCTGGTAAAAAAGTAGAAAAGGTAACATTTAATTCTAATTCAGGAATCGAAACTTTATTAACATTAAATGATGAGATAAAGAATGATTCTATTTGGTGCGGAACTTTTCAATTAATTTGGAATGATTTAAAGAATGATTTGGCAAAACAAGAGATCATATTTTATCCACAAACAGAAGAATCTTATAATCTAAATAGTGAAACATTCACAAAAGATGATATTACAGATAAATACTACTATAAAAAACTTGGACATCCAACTTACGCATTAAAAGAAGAAATAGAAAAAGAGATTAAAGATAAATTTAATGAAAAAAGTGATATTTTAGATAATTTTACTTGGGATGATAATAATATAGAAGACTACTTCTTATACGCAATGTTAAAAAAAGAATTTAAGTTTCAAAAACAATTTACAGAATTAGAAAATGAAAAGTTTAAAAACAGTAAGAATATAAAATATTTTGGGATTACCAAAGAAAGTCTAGAAGAATTAAAAAATCAAGTAGAAATAATATATTACAACTCAGATGATGATTTTGCGATTCAACTGTTAACAAAACAAGAAGATGAAATAATTCTAGTAAAAAATCCGAAAGGAAAAACATTTAGTGAAATATACACAACTACAAAAATAAGAGAGAGTGAGTATCAAGGTAGCAAAGAGCTACAAAAAGGAGACACTTTAAAGGTACCAATGATTACCTTAAAAGAGAAAAAAGAATTTGAAAGTATTGAAAACAAGCCATTTATGTTCGCAAACGGAAAAGAATATGTAATAGGAAAAGCACTCCAGACGATTAACTTTGAACTAAATAGTAAAGGTGGAAAAATCAAAAGCGAAGCAGGGGCAGATGTTTGGAAAAATGAAGGTTCTGAAAAGCCAAAAGAAGAAAGACATTTCTATTTAGATGATACATTCACCATTTTTCTAATTGAAAAAGGAAAAGAAGTACCATACTTTGCAGCAAAAATAGATGATATAGAAAAATTTCAATAAAGAAAAATTGACTAAAATGAAAAAATATAGGAAATAATAAGAATAGGAGGATAAAAAATAATATGGAAAAAGCAAAAGTTTATTTTACAAAGGAAGTAAGTCCTGAAGCAATTATAAAAGTTTATGAAAAATTAGGAGTAAGTTTAACTGGAAATGTGGCTGTAAAATTACATTCTGGAGAAAAAGGAAATCAAAATTACTTGAGACCAGAATTTGTTCGTCCTATTGTTGATAAGGTAAATGGAACAGTAGTAGAATGTAATACAGCTTACGATGGAGCTCGTGATACAACAGAAAAACATAAAAAATTAATGGAAGAACATGGTTGGATAAAATATTTCAATGTAGATATTATGGATAGTGAAGGACCAGACAAAGTAATAGAAATTTCAAATGGAAAAGTAATTAAAAAGAATTATGTTGGAAAGAATATAGATCATTATGATTCTATGTTAGTACTATCTCATTTTAAGGGTCATCCAATGGGTGGATATGGTGGAGCATTAAAACAATTATCTATCGGTGTTGCATCAGGATATGGAAAAAGATATATCCATTGTGCTGGAAAAGAAGATGGAACATTTGATGATATGTTCCAAGTAGATCATTTAAAATTCCTAGAAGCAATGGCAGATGCTGCTAGTAGTATTCACAATTATTTTAAGGGAAATATTGTATATATTAATGTAATGTGCAATATGTCAGTAGATTGTGATTGTTGTGCGGTAGCAGAAGATCCTTGTATGAAAGATATTGGAATTTTAGCGAGTCTTGATCCAATCGCAATTGATACTGCTTGCCTAGATTTAGTTTATAACTCTAATGATTCAGGACGTGATCATCTAGTAGAAAGAATTGAATCAAAAAATGGAAAACATACAGTAGAAAGTGCATTAGAATTAGGATTCGGAACAGATCAATACGAATTAATTAATATCGATGAAGAATAAGATAATAAAAAGTAAATTCTTGTATAGCTAGGATTTGCTTTTTTCTTTTCTAAGTTAGAGTAGATACTTTTTCTAAAAAGTATTATAATGAAATAGGTGATGAAAAAGTGATAAGTATTAAAAGTGAAAGAGAAATAGAATTAATGAGAGAAGCAGGGATGATGGTATCAAAAACACATCAATACTTGAAAGATTTTATTAAACCGGGGATTACAACGAAAGAATTAGATCAACTTGCAGAAAAATATATTAGAAGCATGGGAGGAATTCCAACTTGTAAGGGCTATGAAGGATTTCCAGCATCTTTATGTACTAGTGTAAATGATGAAGTGGTTCATGGGATTCCAGGAAATAGAAAATTAAAAGATGGAGATATTATCACAATAGATATGGTAATTGATTACAAGGGATATCAAGGAGATGCAGCTTGGACCTATGCAGTTGGAGAAATTTCTGATGAAAAAAAATATTTAATGGAACATACTGAAAAAGCATTATATGAAGGAATTAAGCAAGTAAAACCAGGAAATAGAATTGGTGATATTTCAAATGCCGTACAAGAGTATGCAGAAAGTCATAAACTAGGTGTGGTAAAAGAATTAGTTGGGCATGGAATTGGAAAAGAAATGCATGAAGATCCAGAAGTACCAAACTATGGAATGAAAAATACAGGACCTAGACTAAAAGAGGGAATGGTAATTTGTATTGAGCCTATGTTAAATCTAGGTACAGCAGATATTTGTATCTTAGATGATGACTGGACGATTGTTACAGAAGATGAAATGCCAGCAGCACATTATGAACATACAGTACTAGTCACAAAAGATGGATATGAAATATTAACACCGCGTTTGGATGAAGAATAAAGAAAAGACAGTGAATATTGTCTTTTTTTTCAAGTTCAATGGACAAGAAAAACTAGATATGATAGGATAAAAAAGATAGGAGGGTAACATGGGAGAAAATATAAAATATCGTCTTCTAACCAGTGAAGATGAAAAAAAATTAAGAGAATTAGTAAACACTGTAGTCGGTGGATTAGAAAGAAAAGAATTCTTTATTCCATATGAGGATTGGGAATATAAGGAAATGTTCGATGAAGGATATGCCATAAACTATGGAGCATTTGATGGAGAAAAGTTAGTCGCAATGGGACAAATCTATGTAAAACAAGAAATGATCGAAGACTATAAAAAACTTCTTGATATTGAAGATAAAAGAGCTTGTGAATTGGGTGGTGCCCTATGCCTAAAAGAATATCGTAGATATGGACTTATGTTTCATATTATGGAATATCTATCAACTATGGCAAAAGAAAAAGAATTTGAATATATCCTAACGATGGCACATCCTGATAACATTCCAAGTAATAATCTAATTAAAAAATTAGGATTAAATTATATAAAAACAGAAACAGTAAATGGAAGTTTTTTAAGAAATCTTTATTTAAAAGAAATAAAATAATTTAGGTAGGAGAAATTAAAAAATGAATGAAGTTGAATACTATAAGATTTTTTTAGAAGATAATAAAATGATTACAATAGCAGAAAGAAAAGCTGTACTTCCAAGTGATTGCCACTTAATATCAAATGGCGAGTTGATAGATTACGATGTCTTAACAGCAAAATCAGAAGAACAACCAGAAAGAACTTTCGAAAGTCTAAACTTTAAGATAATTAACGATTATGGAAAAGATGGATTTTTCTATGATCCAAAAAATAAAGCAGTAATTTATGGATGGGTAGAAGCGCTATACATTGTAAAAAAGGGAGATACATTCTTTGAAATGGTGACAAAAAAATCGATTTCTAAAGAAGTAATCGATCAGTTTGGAGAGAAAATCGAAAGTACAGAAATCGTTCCAAACGGAAAAATGCACATGAATCAAATTATTAATCATCGTGATGTATATGAAGAAGTCTCAAATCATATTTTAAATCAGTTAGAAAAGAGAATATCAACAGACAAAGGGGAATTTTCTCATCAAAAGAAAAAAAGTTTTAAAGAAACAAACTAGGGAAAGAGGAATCTTTCCTTTTTTTAGATAAAAATAATTGAAAAAATTGTTGTTTTAGTGTAGAATAAACAACAAAAAGAAGTGGGTGTAGTGGTTATGATCGAAAGAATTTATGGACTAATAGAAGAATGTAAAATTTCTTCTGACTCATTAAAAGCAATTGGAAGGAAAATAGAAAGTGAACTAAAAGAATATATACTAGAAAAAGATCAACCAATTACAGAACAAGAAATAAAAACATTAGAAAACTTAATCATTGAAATAGAAAAGAAATTTGAAACAAGTGATACTTTAAAAACTATTTTAACTACAAAAGTCGTAGAAACAATTATCGCAGTTGAAGATAAAATAGAAAATACTGAAAATTATCAAGAATTAAAAAGAATTTCTGATATTTCATTTCAAAATAGAAGTCAAAAAGAACATTTTCAATATTTACAAATTTTATTAAATGCACCACTAGCAAAATATCTATATTTAAAAATATCCAAAATACTAAAAAAATGGATGAATAATAACTCTAAAACTCAGGAAAAATTAGAAATAATGAAATTACTAAAATCATTTCCAAAAGAAGAGTTAACAGAAAAAAATCAAAAAGATTTAAATTATATTATAGAAACAATTGCAAGTAAAACAAATCAAGCATTAATTAAAAGTACAAAAGATAGCATAAAATCACAATTAGAAAGAAAAATTCAGAACTTAGAAGTAGTAGGAGAATCATTAGAAGATTTAGAAAAAAAATTACAATCTCCTGTAACGAAACAACAATATCAAGAAGTAGATAGTTTATTTAAATATATAGAAGGAAAAATAGCGAAAAATAAAAATCAGGAGGCACGTCAAAGAGTAGAAAAACAAATTCAAAAATTTAAAAATAATTTGTTTCATCTTCAAGTGTTTGATAGTAAAATTAAACAAGCTATCATGAATGGAAATATTACAATTCCAAAAGATTTCCCAAAAAATATAAATATTTCTACAAAATTTATTGATCAACTAGAAAGAGTGACAGATAAAACAATTATTGCCATTGATCGAGCTGGTACCAAAGCTTTTGATGGTGCATTTAGTATAGAAAAAAATAAAAAGGGATATAAATTAACTGTTTATATTACAGATGTACCAACCTTCTTAATGCATAATATTAGTTTAGCACGTGAAGCATATCACAGAGGACAATCCATTTATCTAAAAGATGCCAATACAAGAGAAAGAAAATGGCATATGATTCCACCTGAACTTTATAATAATACGCTTTCCTTAAAATCTTGTACTTCAAGAAATGCTATTGAATTTATATTTCAAGTAGACAAAAAGGGAAATGTCTATGAAAGAAGTATTGATAGAAAAGAAATTATGGTTACAAGTTCCTTAACCATAGAACAAGCAAAAAGTATCATAAGAGATGAAAGAAAAGATTCATCATTTAGACAAGATTTAGAAAATTACAGTGATGTATGCAGATTAATGAGTAAGCACGTGCTACATAAATCAGCCAAACTAAATCATTTAGGAGAAAACGATAATTATAATTTAATAGATTCCATTGTAAGATATCCATCTATTTTGGTGAACAAATATATTGGAGAGCAGGCAGATTTTGCAATCTATAGAGCAAATGGAACTTACACTAAGAAAAAAGATGAAAAAGATCCATATACTCATTCTTCATCTCCACTTAGAAACTTTGTATCAAATATTAATTTAGCCTTTTTCTTAAATCAAAATAACATTGTATTATATCCAGAAAAATATCTATACTTTGTAGAAAATAATGTGGATACTATTATAGAACATTTAAATGAAATAGATAGTCTTGCTAAATTAGTAGAGGAAAATCCAAAATTTATAAGAAAATATTTAAAATAAGAACTCTTTCTATTTAGAAGAAAGAGTTCTTTTAAAAAGAAAGGAAGAATGAAATGAAAGTAATCCATCCATTAGAACCAATCTATGACAGTAACTCTAAAATATTAATTTTAGGAAGTATGCCTTCCGTAAAATCTAGAGAAGTTGGATTTTATTATGGACATCCTAAAAATAGATTTTGGAAAACTCTAGAAAAAGTATATAAAGAACAAATTGGTGAAACAAAAGAAGAAAAAGTAGCATTTTTAAAAAGACATCACATTGCGTTATTTGATGTTTTAAAAAGTTGTGATATTGATTCTTCGAAAGATCAATCAATTAAAAATCCTATTGCAAATGACTTTACAGAAATATTAAACCATACAGAAATAAAGACTATCTTCACAACAGGAAAAAAAGCATATCAACTATATCAAAAACATTGTTATCCAAAAACAAAAATAGAAGCAATCTATTTACCAAGCACTTCTCCATGTAATTGTCCGAAAGGAATTGAGGAAAAATTAGAAAATGCTTATAAAATCTTACTAGAATATACAGAAAGTTCTTTTTAATAAAATAAAAAAATGATAAAATAAATAGAGGATGTGATAATCATGAAAATTTTACTTGCGACAACAAATGAGGCAAAAATTAAGTACTATGGAAGTAGATTAAAAGAAAAAGGAATCAATTTGATTACTTTAAAAGATTTAGATATTGATGTAGATGTTGATGAAACAGGAAATAATCCAGTAGAAAATGCTGTAATCAAAGCAAGGGCATATCATGATATTAGTGGTATTCCAACTATCGCCATTGATGATGGATTGTTTTTTGAAAATATCAAAGAGGAAGAACAGCCAGGAACTCATGTACGTAGAGTTGATGGAAAAAGACTAAATGATTCTGAAATGATTGAACATTACATTAATCTAGTGAATAAATATGGAATAGATGGAAAACTAAATGGTTACTTTTTAAAAGGAGTAGCGGTTGTAGATAAAGAACATACCTATACATTTGAATTTAGATCAAACCGCTATTTTACAAATAAACAAAGTGAACTTTTAGATAAGGGATATCCATTAGATTCTATTCAAATAGTTCCTCCTTTCAATAAATTTAAATGTGAATTAACTAAAGCCGAGGAAGAAGAAACTTTAGGAATTGAGAAAAAGGAAATTTTTGGATTTATCATAGAACGTCTAGAAGAAATAGAAAAAGAAAATGCTAAGAAATTGGTGAAATAATACTATGGAAATAAAAGATTTAAATAAAAAATATGATTGCCTTCAAAAGAAATATGGAGCAAAAGAATTAAGTTCTATATATAATGGAGGACTAGAAAAAAATCCAGATATTTGTTTTGTTTTTATGAATCCAACAGGAAGAAATATCGCAGCAGCAAGTGGATGGAAAGGAAGAAAATCCCCTTGGATTGGAACAAAAAATATTTGGGATTTATTTTATGCAGTCAATTTATTAGACGAAGAACTATATTTAGAAATTAAAAGAAGAAAAGGTAGTGAATGGGACGAGAAATTTGCAGACATAGTCTATCAAAATGTAGAAAATCATAGGTATTTTATTACGAATTTAGGAAAATGTACCCAAGTAGATGCAAGACCTTTACCAGATTCTGTCTATAAAGAATATTTAGATTTATTATATAAAGAATTTGAAATCTTAAAACCAAAAGTGATTATTCTATTTGGAAATCAAGTAAGTTCCATCGTCTTAAATCAGAAAATTTCTGTATCGGAAGCAAGAAAAAAGTGTTACTTAAAAGAAATAAAAAAAGAAACCTATAAATTCTATTCTGTATATTATCCGATTGGAAACGGACGATTCAATATAGATAAATCCATTGAAGACATCAAATGGATTATGCAAGAAGAATTAGGCAAAATAGAAAATAAATAGGATAGGAGATCAACTATGGAAAGAATTACAGTTTTAGGAACTGGAACAGCAACAGTAATAGATAATTATAATACTTGTTTTACATTATCTGATTCAGAAGAACATTTTTTAGTAGATACTGGTGGTGGAAATAGAATATTAAAACAATTAAGAGATGCTAAGATTAACATGAATCAAATACATCATATTTTTATATCTCATAGACATATTGATCATATCTTAGGAATTGTATGGTTATTTCGTGAAGTAAATATTCAAATGACAAAGGGAAAGTATGAAGGAAATTTACATATTTATTGCCATGAAGAAGTTGCTGAAATTATTAGAAATATGGTGACTAGTTTATTAAGAAAATCTCAACAAAAATATTTAGATGATAGAATATTTATAGATATTGTAAAAGATAAAGATATCATAGATATATTAGGATATAAAATAGAATTTTTTGATATCTATTCTAAAAGTGATTTACAATTTGGATTTATAACAGAACTAAAGAACAAAAAGAAACTTGTCTTTGCAGGAGACGAACCCTTAGATGAAAAAAATTATCAAAAAGTAGAAAATGCAGATTATCTATTTCATGAAGCATATAGTTTAGAAAGAGAAATTGAAAAGTACGAACCATATAAGAAAAATCATGATACTGTAGAATCTGCTAGTAGAAAAGCTGAAAAATTAAATGTTAAAAATTTAATTTTATGGCACGTCCATGAAAATTTAGGAAAAGAAAGAAAAAAAGAATATACCGAAGCTTCTAAAAAGCACTTTAATGGAAATGTACTAGTACCAGAAGATTTCGATATAATAGAACTATAGAAATGTAGACTTTTACATTTCTTTTTCTTTCTATAGATAAAAAGAAAATAATTATGATAGAATAAAACTATTAGGTGAAGTAAAATGGAAAAGGAAAAACATAAATATGAAAAAGTCAAAATGACAAATATGTGTATGATTACAGATTCTGAAACAAAAAAAGTATTGATTCAAAATAGAAATAAAAATGACTGGGATGGATTATCTTTTCCTGGTGGGCATATAGAGGAGGGAGAAGCGATTATTCCTTCTACAATAAGAGAGATTAAAGAAGAAACAGGACTCGATGTTACAAATTTAATTCCATGTGGCTTTAAGGATTGGTATGATTATAAAAAGAAAGAAAGATATATTGTTTTTTTCTTTAAGACTTCATCCTATTCTGGAACATTAATGGAAGAATCTAAAGAAGGGAAAAATGAATGGCTCACGGTAGAAGAAATTAAGAGTGGTAAAGTAGCAGAAGACTTTATAGAAATGTTAGATATTTTCATAGGGAAATCTAAAAGGAAAGAATTTTTCTATAGAGATAAGAAAGAAGAAAATGAAAATGATCGATGGCAAAAAGAATTCTATTGATGATAGGAGAGTAGAATGGAAAATAAAAAAACAAAAGAATTAAATCATCTAATAGAAACATTATCTATTTGTGAAAAATGTAAAAATAAGAAAAAGAAAAATGGGAAAGACTGCTCTTTAATTAATATTTTTCAAGATAAAAAATTTTGTAAACAAATACCATCTATTTGGACAGATTGGTACAATCGATTAGATAGTAAAATTATGATTATTGGTCAAGACTGGGGTCCACTAGAAGAAATGAAAAAGTTTCATGAATGGTATTTGTTAGAAAAGTCTAAACAAAATTGGAAAGAAGTAATTGAAAAAGAAAAAAGTTTAACAAAAAAGATATTAACTAATTATTTAATAGAATCAGCAAACAGTTTTAATTATTTAATTACTAAAGAAGTACTAGATAAAATCTATTTTACGAATGCCATACTATGTGCGAGAAAAGGAAACAACTATAGAAGTGATAATATTAAATTAAAGGAGTCAACACTTGATTGTTCCAACTATTTAAAACATCAAATTGAAATAGTAAAACCAAAAGTAATTTTGACTCTAGGTTATTATCCAATATTATCCTTATCTAATATTTATAACTTTAAAGTTGAGGATACTTTAAAAAAGATAATAAAAGACCAGCCAGAAATAAAAATAAATCAGATGATACTTATTCCTCTGTATCATCCAACTGCACAAGTAAAAAAAGAAGAACAATTAAAACAGTATCAAAGAATCTGGAAATATATAGGAAAAGAGGATTTAAAGTAATGAATGAACTTTTAAAAAATACAATTTTAAATGAATTGAAAAGTAGATTATCAGAAAAAGAATTCTCCAATATAAAAGATAAGAATCTTCATCTAGCTATATTTACTAATCCATGCCTTGAATATATGTTAGAAGGTAAGAAGAAGGTAGAATCTAGATTCAGTAAAAATAAAATTGTACCATATAATAAAATAGAAAAAGAAGATATTGTAATAGTAAAAAAGTCAGGAGGAGAAGTGGTCGCCTATTTTACAATAAAAGATATCTTATTCTTTAATCTAGAACAAACGAACATATCAGAAATTAGAAAAAAATATGAAAAAGAACTATGTGTAGATGAAGAATTTTGGAAGAAAAAAGAAACTAGTAGATATGCAAGTTTAATATTTATTGATAAACTATACAAACTAGATTCTTTTAAGATTTCAAAAAAAGGAATGCAGACTTGGATTAAGCTATAAAAAACAACTTTTACTATTTTTGTAAAAGTTGTTTTTGTTTAACCTTTTTCTTTTCTAAAATATAGGAAAGTAATATACCGACTGTTCGTTCTTCATGAATTTCTCCTAAAGTACATAAATCCATTACTTCATCAAAAGATTTTAATACAAATCCGGAAACAAATTCATCTTCTTCTAGTTTAGGACCATCTTCACTTATTTCGTAATCAGTAATTTCATAATAATATAAGTCCCATACCACACCAGCTCCATCATGAGATACTTTTAAAAGTTTAGGCTCACGAACAATAAGTCCAACTTCTTCCATTACTTCCTTTGGAACAGTTTTTTCTACATGTTCTAAAACTGTATTTTCCTCAATAGATTTTTTATAGTCAGCTAAAGAATCAAAAACTTTACCACCAGGCAAGCGATAATCCCAAGTATTTAATTCATAACGAAATTCACGAGATAAAATAATCTTTTCGTTTTCTAAATCTACAATTAAAGCTCTAATCCCAGGGGGACGTCTTACCATATTTCTTTTAATAAGTCTCTGTTTCCCGTCAATTTCAAATTCTTCTTCCGTTTGAATAAATTCAAAGAAGCCATTATCAAAAATAGATTTTTCCATAAATGTTCCTCCTATATTCCTTATTCTAGCATAAACAAAGTAGAGATTCTAGAAAAAGTAAGCAAAAGGAACAAAAGAGTAAGCAAAAGGAACAAAAATATGATAAACTATAGTTAGTTTGAACTTTCTAAATCTAATTTCAAACAAAATAGGAATAAAAAAATTAGGACTATATGATTTGGTATAGTCATGAATAGATAATCCGTTACTGATTGGAATATCATAAAATGAATATAAAATAGATGTGTTATCATTTGTGAAAAATGAAAGTGATAAAGAATAATCATTATAAGGGAGAAGAAAAATGCAAAAAGAAAATATTTTTGAACTAGGAATAGGAACTTGGAAAATTAATCCAGAAGATTTTGAGAAAGATTTAGAAGCCTTACTTTATTCATACAAAAATGGTCAAAACTACTTAGGATTATATATGATGTATAATGGTGGAGAAGTAGTACGTAGTATGAAAAGGTTCATAGAACAAGTAGATAGAACAAAACTTTTTATATCTGCAACACTAGAGCCTACAATTGAAAATGTGAAAGATGTAGAAAAACAATTAGACGAATATTTAAATATATTAGATTTAGAATATGTAGATCTTTTACAAATCCATGGTAAATTCATATCTAAAATTCCATTAATAGAAATATATAGAGAAATAAAAAGATTAGTTAAAAAGAAAAAAGTAAAATATATTGGAATTAGTAATGTAAATCT
>CATLHA010000035.1 GCA_949948745.1 uncultured Caryophanales bacterium | reverse complement strand
CCTACAAACTTACTTTCTAAAATCTTTTATTTTAATTTTGCTTCCAATTTTCTCCAAAACATCTTGATTAATAACTGAAGTACATTGGGATTTTCCGTTTTCATTAATGAATTGATATAGGATAGACTGTACAAGATTAAATTCTTCTAAAGCAAATTTATCTTTTTCTAATACACAAGAATCAATAACATTACAAGAATTACAAATAATATACCAATTATCACCTACAAGAAAAATAAGTTCTGGAGATATAGTAATAGGTTCAAATTTTCCCTCTAAAATTTCTTTTTCTTCATTAAGTTTAGATTTAGCTGCCTTAATACGATTTACTTTTATAAATATTTCATTATTAATATCATCAGTTATAACAATGGAATTTCTTTTTCTTTGATATATTTCAGGAACATCATATTTTTCTATCATAATTGTTTTAACACTAGATGCCATACAAATGATAGAATAATCACCATAATCTGTACTAAAGAAACAATTATTTTTAGATTCATCTAGATTTGGAGTATTACCTATAAAATCAAACCAATTTTCATGTACGGTATCCATCGGATGTTCTCCTATTTCATAAGCAATCCTATCAGAAACACTATTAGGATAATCAATCATCATATAACTTTGTGTAACAAAAACAAAATCAATCGGTTCTGTGTCATCTATATTGCTATTAGAGATAGATACAATATCTTGACATGCCTTTTGAAATGCCTCAATAATATCTTTTCTTTCTCCTTTTAAAGAACCCGTAAAAGTCGCTCCACAATTATCATATATAGAGCGAAGCTGATTAAAGAAAACAGAATTACCATATCGAAATCCAGAAACTCTCGCAATAAGATTACCAAATTTATCTGTAATTTTAAGAACCACACCATTTTTATTTAGCGCACAATAATGGAAGAAATCATTATCATTCCCATCCAATCGAAAACAAGAATATGTATCGATTCCAGATAATAAGTAATCCATATCTTGAGAGTCATAGGTAGCATAATGATAATGTAAGGTATCCCCAGAAACATAAGGCACTGTTGAAAAATTTCTAGTAAGCATCCTAGGAACAAAATCATTAGCCATAGAAACTTTTTTTAAGGGATCATTCGATGTAAACTGTTGTTCAGTAGATATTTTTTTTATGATATCTCCCCCAAGTAATGCAACAGATCTATCATCTACATATTGAAGCATTTGATTAATAGAAAAGATATCATCAAGAGTTTGAAGTTCTAAATGAAAATTCTTAGATAGTTCTACACTCTTTTTCATATTAGTAATTAATTGCATTACAAATTCAGTATTAAATTCAGAAAGTCCAGCACGAAAAAAAGTATGAGTATTATTATATTCTTCTCTAAATAATAGTAACCAAAGTATTCCTTTATTCACTAATAAATCATATAAAATTTGATAAGAATCATCATCCATAAAGGCATCTTTCTTAAATTTCTTAGAGAAAAAGAAGAAAGATTCAGATAAATTAGAAATTGTCAGACTTTTATAATAATTACTATCCAAACAATAATATTCATCCTGAAGAGGAATAGATTTAGAAATATTACTTATAATTTCAGAGGGAATATTATCCATATCAACAGGAATATTCTTAGTGAAATCAAAAATATCTCTTTTTATTTGCTTAAATATTTTTTCCTTTTGAAGAAATTCTTCAAGTTTAGTAATTTCTGATGGATCAAAAGTAACCCCTGAATAAAAATATTCCTGAGTTATTTCATTATAACCAATTAGATGTTTATAATTTTGAACCTCTAGTCCATCTATCGAAATATAATTACTATTTAGTCTATGAACTAGTTTTAAAACTTTCTTATATTTAATATAATCATCATAAAATGCAGGAGAAGAAATAATTTGTGACATTTTTCGATCATTAAAATTAATAAAACAACGAATTAAAAGAAATAATTCATTTTCCTCAAAGTAATCACTATATTTATCTTTCAAATTAGATATAAATTGTTCAACTTCATCATTATTAGAACTAAATAACTCCTTAAAATATTTCTTTTGCATAGTTCTTATAATTTGTTTTCTAATATAAGGATGATCTAATTTAAGTGAATAGAATTTAGATAAAATATTATAGAAATTTTTTATTTGTCCCTTCTTATAAGTTTCTTTTACTCTCGATAAATATAAAGCAGATAGATTAGAAATAATATTTTTTGGTTCCTCCAATAATCCTAAATTTTCTTCATCATTATTATGAAAAATTTCAAAATAAGATTTCATTGCAATCTCTAATTGTTTATATTTTGAATCTAAAACATGTTTCATCCTAGAAAATAAAGAATTTTTTTCTGCATCTTCATAACTAGTTTGATGACGTAATTCTCCACATATTTTATTAAAAACATTATTATATTCAGGTCTACTATTTTTATAAGCATTCCAATTATTTTCTGCATAATACATAAATAAATCGTTAAATGATTGAAGAGACGGAAAATTACAAATAGCATCAATCACAATCTGGTTAAAACGTTCTCTAAAGGTAGAATCGAAAGAGCAATAAGCATCCATAATATCAAAACATTTAGTAATGACCAATGAATCATCTTTATATTTTCTAAGAAAGGAAAATTTTGTCTTATAGATATCTGAATATTCACAAGAATCAATTAAAATTAATTTTCTAAGAACTTTTTCATATTGCATAACGGCTGTTGGAATATAACGTTCTGAAAAAGAATCTCTATCAAGAGAAGCAACGACAACATCAGGATCAAACCGTAAAAAATCATTACTGTATTCATCTAGTATATACCCACTTTCAATTACTTGTTTAACAAGTTTGGAAGTATCATTCATGGACATAGAAAACCAAGCTACATCATTTGCTGATGAAAATGATGTTTGAATGGAATTAGAAGCAACCAATGGATCCGATTGCAAAAATTGTGGACTATTCTGAGTTAAATAAAACGGTTTACTTGATAAAATTTTAATTGCGATTTTCTTCCCATCAGAAGAAATATCCTCTGGTAAAAAATCTGAACTTCTTGGATCCAAATTTAAGGAAGATTCAATACATTGTAGATTATAAAGTAATATTTTAGGAGTATTAGAATTAAATGTTAAACCTCTTCTAAGGAAAGATTGAATAAGAAATTGTTCTTGTGCTTGAGTTAAATCAAAATCTTTTATATTTTCTTTTTTTAATTTTGATTGAGCAAATGATATAAAATCTTTTCCAAAAAGTTTATTTATTTCTAAGAAATGAAGATAATCAGAACAAATTAAATCAAATATTTTTTGCACATCATCATTACACATAAAAATCTCCCTTCCCTATATAAGATGCTTTTTAGTATCTACCTAATGAAACAAATTAAATAAATTAAATATTTTTCTTTTTTGTGAGGTAACATCTTCACTAGTCGTATCCCCTTCTCCTC
Source organism: uncultured Caryophanales bacterium (assembly GCA_949948745.1). Lineage (GTDB taxonomy): Bacteria > Bacillota_I > Bacilli_A > RF39 > UBA660 > Alloscybalousia. The sequence goes on along the minus strand of CATLHA010000035.1, from coordinate 12,595 downwards.
CACTTATATTATTTTCTTCATTTTCAAAGGTTTCTTGTGATTGTTCTTCTAGATGAACAAAATCATTAAAGTCTATAGTAATTTCCTTAGAATCCAAGGTGCCAATATAATTTTTAAATTCTTCTTCCATAACTTTATGCTCATAATAAGCAAGTTCATCATTTTCTAATACACAAGAATCTATAATTTTTCCATCTTTACCACAAATAATATACCAATTATCACCTGCAACTAACAAACCATCATCCTCTACATTAACAAATGAAAAAGATTCGTTTTCAAGAGTAGTATAAATTGCTTTTGTTTTATTAATCTTTAAAATCAAATCTGAAGTTGGAGATTTCGTAACAATAATCCCACTTCTTTTTCTTTTATATAATTCAGGTACATCTTCAAAAATAAAATCATCTTCTGTTCTTAATATTTTACTAGATGCAATACAAATAATAGAATAATCTCCATAATCAGTACAAAATCCTGTAGTATCATCAGACTCATCCAAATTACTAGTAGAAGATAGAAATTCGCTCCAATTTTCATTTTCCATATCCATAGGCTCTTCACCTATAAATTCTACTAAGTTATCAGAAATCTTTCTTGGATAATTATTTAATGCATAACTTTTATTAACAAATACAAAATCAATTGGATGTTCTTCTTTTTCATTTGCTTGAGATTCATGCACTATTTTTTCACAAGCATTCTTAAATACTTTTATAATATCTTCTTGTTCTAGCGTATATACACCTTTATAATAATTTCCATTATAATCATAAATAGTTCGAAGTTGATTAATAAATACACAGTTTCCATGCCTAAAACCACCTGCGCGAGCAATAAATTGATCAAAAGAATTTGTAATTTTAAGAACAAATCCATTTTTGTTTAGTGCACAATAGTGAAGAAAATCATTATCATTCCCACAACATTTAAAACAGGCATCTGTTCGAATACCAGCTAGAAGAACCTCTGAGTCTAAGGAATCATAAATAGAATATTTATAATTCAAACATTCTCCTTCAACATATGGAACAGTAGATCCGTTACGAGTAGACATAGCACACACCAATTCCTTTGCGGTATCTACAATTTCTCCTTCTTCCGCATTAGTAAAACCAGTATTTCCAATAAGTGATAAAATAACATCTTTTCCAAGTACTGCTAAAGTCTCTTCATCCACATAGTCAATCATCTGTTGAAGTAACATAAATTCATCAATTTTTGAAAAATCAAGCTTAAAATCTTTAGCTAAAGAAGTAATTCCATCCATATTATTAATCAAAGAAATAAGGATATCAGAATTAACTTCATCTTTTAAATAATCACTATAGTTTAGAGATAAAAATAATACAACCCAAACTAATCCATAATCAATTAACAATTTATGTAGATTATGATAAGAATCCTTATCGAAGAAACTATCTATATTAAATCCTTCTCCATAGTTTAAGATAAGGTGAAAAAAGCTATTGAGACGAAATGACTCAAGCACATTAATATCAAATTTAAAAAATTCATCTTTAAATGGAAGCTCATCTACTAAGCAATCTAAATAGTCCTCATCGTAATCTTCTTCTTCCAATGCAATATCATTAATTTTAAAGGAAATATCCCTTTTTATTTTATTAAAAATTCTTAAATGACTATTATATTTCTCATATTCATCTAAATCATTAAGATTAACTTCTTTTCCACTATAATAATACTTTCCAGTATTGAAATTACAATCAATTAATGGTTTAAATTTACTAGTAATTGCGGGATCAGAAAAAGAAATATAACCACTGTTCAATCGATTAATTAATTTGGAAGCCTCCTTATATAATACACACAAATGATAATTTTTGGGTGGCGTTTCAAAACTTTCTAAATTAGACCATCCATTTCTCACAAATTGATTAATATATTCCAAAATAATTCCCTTATCTATCCAATTAGAGTATTTTTCTTGTAACTCTGAAATAATAGTAGAAGAAAAAGATTCATCCATTTTAAAACGTGACTCAAACATCTTTTTCTTGCTATAATAAGATATTCTTTTATTTACAAAAGGATTTTCTGTATCTAAAATATAAAAATCTTCCAAATCTCTAAGGAGACTATCTATAACATGAGATTTATGGTTCTCTTTACATTTTGAAACATATAAAGCTGAAATTTTAGATAGTACATTTTTTGAGTTCTCTAATTTTTCTAGTTTATCAGCGGCTTTACTATGATAAATCGCAATATATTCTTTCATAGCATTTTCTAAATCAGAAATCTCTTTTTTATCTAAAACATCTTTCATTTTCTTTATAAGGGATAAAGAGGAAATTTTAGAAAGATTTTTATTGCTGCTTAAATAAGAACATAATCTAGCAAATATATTTTCATACTCATTAGGATTTTCTATTTTATGCTTATTCCAATTTTGTTCAGCAACAAAATTAAAGATAGATTTAAATGTTCCTATTTTAGGAAAAGTATTCACTGCTTTACTAAAAAGATTTAAATATAATTCTCGATAATCTTCGGCATCAATTTCATAAATATCTATTTTGTCAAAAAATTTTTTCATAATTTCTTTATCAAGAATTTTATCTAAAGAAAATTTATCAATTTCATCTGTTGAAAAATAATCATTCATAGCTAAGCATTTGAAGATATCAGGATCATCTTCTAATTCATCTGGTATATACTTGGCAGTTGATAAATCCATATTTAAAGATTTTAAAGCGATTCGCTTATTATGTTTAAGAAAAGGATGACTCACCCCAGCTAGACAATAATCACCTTTCTCCAACTCACCAATTAAAATATTTGCTTCTTCTTCATCAAACATTTCCCATTCAAAAAAATCAGCATAAAAAAAATTAAGTCGTAAAGAATTTAATGCAACTGAAAAATTTCCTCTAAAAAAAGGAGAAGCTCCTTTATCCAGTACAAATTTTTCACTAGATACTACTAATTCAATTAATTCTTTTTCCATTTTACGGGGAATATAAGTAAGATAATTAGCACTATTAACATCACACTGCATAGCTTTTCTTATACAATCACTATTTTCTAAAATACAAGTTGGAGTATCAGAACCAAAAACAGTAGGATGTTTAATAAAAGTATCAATAAGTAATTTTTCTTGATTTTCAGTTAAAGAAAATGCCTTAGAAGATTTTCCAGAAATAATTTCCCAAATAACCATTAAAACATCTCTATTAAAAATGCTCAATCCATCTAATCCAATAGATTTATTTTCTAATATAAAATTAAATACTTTTTTTGCTTCACAATCATTTAAATTCATTGTAGATTATCTCCTTTCTCCCAAGTTCCTTTCGTAATTTTCTTTTGATATTCAGAAGAATTTAATAAATCAATAGTGGAAAAATATTGATCATCAAAATAAAATGGCTCCATATTTTCATAAATAGATTGAAAATCATAATACCTAGTCCACTTTGCCCTCTTTAACATCTTTTTAATACGCTCAATATTATATTGAAGCTCTAAAAATTTGATATATTCTCTTTCTGTATGCTCATGATAATAACCACTACTTAAATTAACTGCCGCAATATCCCATTCAGGCCCTAAAATAGAAATATCACTAAAAATACCATCTTGAGTTTCAAATCCAAAAGACTCAACATAATTTATAAATTTTTCATTTCCGCAATTATAAAATACACAATCATTACTTCCATGGCGATCGATTTCAATCATATATTTGACGTTAGGTTTTTCAAGTTCAAAAGCGGCATCATCTGCACCAATCCCACCAATTTCTTCACCACTGGTAAATAACACATATGGCCTAAGTTTCTTTAATATTTCTAAAATCGCATAAATGCCACAGCGATCATCTGCACCAATTCCACCTTCTGTACTAAAGATAATTTTCTTTTCTTTATCATAACAAAGACGTTTTGGAGGATAGTCAAATACTGTATCCATGTGTGCTACCAATAAAACTGGAATTTTCCCCGGAGCATACAAAAAGTTCTCACGAGAAACAACAGACATACCGATATTTAATAAATGATTGTATAATTCTTTTTTTAACTCTTCTTCCTCCAATTTTAAAATTTTAATTAATGTTATTAAATCATCCATAAAATCCCCCATAAAATTGTTTTATATTATACATCAACAGGAAAACAGAAGCAAGAAATAAGAAAAAAAAGCAAAAAAAAGATACCAAAAGGTATCCAACTACAACTAATTTCTTGCAGCCCCATCTACTGAAAGTATAACCCCAGTAATATAACTTGCCATATCACTTGCAAGAAATAAAAAAGCATTTGCAATATCTTTTGGTTCTCCAATTCTACCAAGAGGAATTGTTTTAATTAATGGTTCAATCATTTCCTTTGGTAATTTTGCTACCATTTCTGTATTAGTAATTCCAGGTGCTACGGCATTTACTCTAATATTAAATGGCGCAAGTTCACGAGCCAAAGATTTTGTAACTCCATTAACTGCAAATTTACTAGCAGGATATCCAACTCCAGAAGGTTGACCATATATACTAACCATAGAACTAGTATTAAGGATAACTCCACCCTTATTTTCTTTCATAAAAGGAACTACTGCTTTTGAAGTATTAAAAATAGCATTTACATTTAAATCCATAATATTTTTAAAGTCTTCTGATGTCGTATCTTCAATCTTTTTATTTGCAGAAATACCAGCATTATTAATCAACACATCAATATGCCCATATAAATTATGAACTTCTTCAATTACACTTAAAACACTCTCATAATCACTAAGATTAGGGAAATATCCATGCACTTCTTTTCCCTCAGTTTTTAATTCTTCTACCGCTTTTAACACAGTTTCTTCTCTAGAACCAAAAAGAACTACTTTCGCACCACTTTCACAAAAAGTACGTACAATTTCTAATCCAATTCCACGAGTTCCACCTGTTACAATCACAACTTTTCCATTCATATCAATCATATTTATACCTCTTTTCTATACTTACTATTTAAGTATATCATAAGTCAAAATATTTATTTAAAGTAATAAGACTGATTGGACAATAAAACGTAAAGAAAAAGATGAATCAAGAATCAGACTCATCTTTAGATATAATATTTCTCTTAATTACATTCTTATATTTCACTTTAAATAACCTATCATAAAAATTTCTTTTCTTCGCAAATAAAACAACTACATTTATAAAATAAAAATTAAAAAATAAAAATGCATAAACCAGACACATAATAATATTTTGGGTAACAGAAAGTTCTAAAAATTGAACTAAAAATAAAAAGCCAAAGACAGAAAGACATGGAAGACAAAAGTAATATAAGTATAAAAATATCGTCCGAAATAAATTTCTAAAAAAAGAATAGTTTGGATATTCAAATTTTACATTTAAAAATTTACTACCAATGGTTCTTCCATGCAAAATCCAAGGAATCAAACCATAATAAACAACAAAACAAATATACTTTGTACTAGATCCATGAAAGAAAAAACAAAAAATAAAAGTAATAAAAGTAAATAGAAAGAAATCCAAAGAAAATATCGTAATTCTTCGTAGTCCTGAAACAACTTCTCCAGCTTGATAAGAATCTTCATCTATTTTTTCACGAGATGGTAAAAGTTTTCTAAAAAATCCCATCAAATAATATCCAAGAACTCCACCAAGAGTGTTCACAATTAAATCATCAACATCAAATAACCGATATGGTCCTGGATAAATAAAATATAATCCTGTAAGCTGTGTAATTTCAAAGAATAAACTTAAAAAAAAACTAAAAACAATTACTTTCTTTAGATTACATTTAAAATAATATCTCAAATACATTCCAAAAGGAACTGTCATAAAAACATTAAATATTACTGTATAAAAACAAGGTTCCTTTAATGCCTTCAAATAAGTATTTGGATTTGTAATTACAAAAGATGTCTCCTGAATAAAGTCACCAATAAAGGAAAATGGAACTAGTTGCATCATATCCGTCATTTTATTTGTAACTTCACTTAATTTAGGAAGTGGCAAGATAACTAGGAAATATACAGTAATCATATAAAGGATAAAAGAGTATACAATAAATACTCTTAATTTATGAATAGATCCATATTTATGATATTGAGAAAGAATAAAGGGAATTGTAAATAAAAATGCAATGACTGGAAACACAAATAAAGCTGTTTTAATAGACTCAATATAACTCATAATAATTACTCCTCCCTTTTTCAAAACTCATTTAACTTTTTTACTTTTCTTTAATAATATTTTTACTACAAAAATAAGTAATTAAGAAATATCCACCATAAATAACAATTAAGAAGAAAGCTGTCATAATAATGGATTGTAATAATTTTTCATTTCCAAACGTCTCCAAAATATAATTACAAAACATAATTCCAAAGATAGAATGAATCATCGCAATCAATAATGGAAACATAAAGAAAATAGCAATTTGTCTAAACAATGCCTTATGAATCATTTTTTCATCTGCACCTATTTTTCTTAAAATTTTAAATCTTTCTTTATTATCAGTACTTTCAGATAACTCTTTTAAAGCTAAAATAGCAGCGCTACTAATTAGAAAAATAATTCCTAAATAAAGTCCAATAAATGTTACCATCGCACCAAGACCAACACTTGATTCATAAAGAAGAAGTTTTGTAGTCATTTCTAAACTAGTTAACTGAGCATAAGAATGACCATCTAATTTCCTAACGATATCTTCCGTTTTTTGCTTCCCTTCTTTAGTATTCTCCTTATAATTTGCAAGTAACCATCCATCACTTTTATGAGATTCATTTAACGCATCATCTGGTACTACAAATAATCCCATATTCACATGGTTACTAGAAATTTCAATAAATCCATCTTGACACTCATGATACTTTGGATAATATTTATTATTTTCTAATACAACAGGTGTATTTCTTTTTAATCCTTCATTACGAATAGGAACCCAGCCACTATAATCGGAAACTAAAATATATTCATCATTATTTAAAGATAATTGTTTTAGTCCTAATAATCTAGCTACTTTATTATAATCGCTTAATTTGATGAATCTTTCCTCCATATCATATCTTAAAAATGGATATTTCTTTTTTGATTCTTCCAAATAAGTACCTAAAGTATCCTCAATTTTAATACCATAAGTATAGGTATTAAATTCAACTATATCTGTAAAATATTTCTCTAAATCAAAATCGAAATTAGAAATACTTTCACGTAAAGGTAATTTAGAGTCCTCAATCATATTTTTATTATAATTCCAATGACTATTTACATACTCTTCCGTTAAATTAAACTTTTTTGTAAATTCGATATCAATAGGTGCCAATGTTTTTAAATTTGATGTCATAGAATTTTTTATAGATAATGCAGAAGATAAAATACAGATTGTTACAAATAACATCAAACAAATCACAGTCATAGAAAAAACTGTAGTGTTGATTTTACTACTAATTTGTCTAACAGTAAAACTGTTTAATTCTTTATAATAAGTTTTCTTCATACTAGTAATAATCTTAATAATCAAACCAGATAAAGACCAAAAAATAAAGAAAGTAGAAATAACTCCTAATAATATTGGTTTTAAAATTTCATTAAAATTTTTTAAATCACTAACTCCTCCAGTAACTAGATAATAAGCATATCCTAAAACAATAGATGATATAATAAAAACAATTGTACAAACGATAGGATTTTTTAATTTAATCTTTTCTGACTTTTTATTTGCATGTAACAAATCAATTAATTTACATCTACTGATATTAATCGTATTAAAGATCATAACTAATAAATACATAATTCCAAAGTAGATAATCGTCTTAATACAAGCAGAAGTAGAAAACACAAATGTAAATTTTGTAAGATTTGCTTCAAACATATTGGCAACTAAAATACTCATGAACTGAGAAAGTAAAGCACCAATACCAAGCCCAACTGTAAGAGAGATTAATCCAATAAATAATGTTTCAAAAAACAAAATCATCGATATTTTTCTCTTACTCATTCCAAGAGTCAAATAGATTCCAAATTCTTTATTTCTTCTTTTAATTAAAAATCTAGAAGCATAAATAATTAGAAAGCCCAAAATAAATGCAACAAAGACACTTACTGCAGAAAGAATTGTTGTCATAAGTTCAATAATGTCTCTAGTAGAACTAGTAACATTCATCATAACCGTTTGACTATCTAGTGCATTAAAAACATAAAATATTGCAACACCAAGAATTAAAGTAAAAAAATAGATGGCATAATCTTTAAAACTTTTCTTAATGTTTTTAATAGATAACTTAAAGAGCATCGTTTAAGTCACCACCAAGTAATGTTACAACATCAATAATCTTATCAAAAAATTCACGTCTAGAATCCATACCTCTATGAATTTCATTAAATATTTTACCATCTTTGATGAAGATTACCCTAGTTGCATAGCTGGCAGTAAAAGCATCATGAGTAACCATCAAAATTGTTGTTTGTAGTTCTTCATTTAATTGATTAAATCTTTCTAACAACATTTTAGCAGACTTAGAATCTAACGCACCTGTTGGTTCATCAGCTAATACTAGTCTTGGATCTGTAACAATCGCACGTGCAGATGCAACTCTTTGCTTTTGTCCACCACTCATTTGATATGGATATTTATTTAAAACATCCTTAATATTTAATTGATTAGAAACACGTCTAATTTTTTCATCTATTTCTTTGACACTAAAGTTCTGAATAGATAAAGAAAGTGCAATATTCTCATAGGCAGTTAAAGTATCTAAAAGATTAAAGTCCTGAAAGATAAATCCTAATTCTTCTCTACGAAACTTATTTAAAGCATTTCCTTTTAATTTTGTAATGTCCTCTCCACCAACATAGATATGTCCAGAAGTTACTTTATCAATAGTTGAAATCACATTCAAAAGAGTCGTCTTTCCTGAACCAGAAGCTCCCATAATCGCAACAAATTCTCCCTTATCTACTTCAAAAGAAATATTATTAATCGCTTTTGTAAGAGAAGATTTGTTCCCATAGTATTTTTCAATTTTTTCTAATTTTAAAATATTTTCCATACAATATTTCTCCTTTCATAGATAAAATCATATAAGTTTTTTTAAATTTTGTCGCAATTTAAATATTACAATTTCTTACAATTTTGTAAGACTACTTTACGGGATCATAAAATCTATTCTTAGAAAAAATGATATTCACTTTTGTATATTTACCCTCCTCTGATAAAATTTCAATTCGATGCCCCAATTTCTCACACAAGTTCTTCGCAATAAATAATCCCATACCTGTTGATTTTGTCATAACTCTACCATTGTATCCAGTAAATGATTTTTGAAATACTTTAGGAAGATCAAAAGAAGGAATTCCAATTCCGTTATCAAGAATAGTTAAAGTAACTTTTTTAGAATCCTCTGATGCTGATATTTGAATAGAAGAATTTTCTTTTTTTCGATACTTAATACTATTATTTACAATCTGATTTAAAATAAACTCCAACCATTTAGAATCTGTAAAAACCTGATAAGAAACATTCTGAACTTTAAAATCCACTTTGTTTTCTAATAAGTCATTTTTATTTTTCAAAGCAATATTACTAATCACTTTATTAAGAGAAACTTTTCTAATTAAATAATCTTTTTCAGCGTTTTCGCATCTTGCATAATACAAAACTTGTTCTACATAATCTTCAATTCTTTTCAACTGTTCCAAAGTTTTATAATCAAATTTATCTTTATGATTATGTGCCATTAAAACTAAAGAAGAGATTGGAACTTTTACTTCATGAATCCACATTTCAATATAATCTTTAAAATCATCTAATTGATATTCTAAATTTTTTGTAAACTCATTCATCGATTTATTAATTTCATATAATGCTTGATATAGAAGTTCCCCATCATAAAAATTAGGTTTTTCAATTGTTTCCAAAACTAAATACGCCTTATCTAAAGCTTCAATATTAAAAAGCAAATTTGTATAAAATGACTTCTTTTTAAAATACTCAAATAAAAGGACAAAAATAGCAAAAAAGAAGAAAAGAAAACTAGTCATAATAATTAAAGAAAAATCAATTCGAAAAGCAAAAAATGTCAAAAGTAAAATAAGATAAACAATGAAAAAAGTAATAAAAAAGTAGATTTTATCTTTTAAAAAATATCGAAATTTCACGATAGAATATACCCTACCTTTTTCCTTGTTTCAATTATATTTTCATATCCTACTTCCTTTAATTTTGATCTTAATCTACTAATATTTACCGAAAGAGCATTATCATTAATATATTCATCATTATTCCATAAATCTGTCATCAATTCATCACGAGTTACAATTTTGTTTTGATGAGTTAAAAGATAATTAAAAATAATCATTTCATTTTTAGTCAAAATAATTTCCTGTTCATCTTTCCTAATTATCCCCTTTTTCATATAGACTTCTAAATCTTTATATTTAACAACATCAATAGAATTAGAACTACGCTTCAAAACAGCCGAAATTCTTAAAAGTAAAATATTAGGATTGTATGGTTTTGTTATATAATCATCTGCCCCAAAACTCATAGATAATACTTCATCTGTCTCATTATTTTTACTAGTAACCATAATGACTGGTATATTTGATTTTTTTCTTAAATTTTGAAGAAGAATTTCTCCATTCATATAAGGAATATTAATATCTAATAAAATTAAGTCCGGAGATATTTCTAAAATTTCTTCGATTGCATTTTCAAAATTTTGAAGTTCCAATGCTTCATAACCAGAATTATTAAGCAAATTAGATAATTCATGAGAAATTACCGAATCGTCTTCTATAATTAAAATTTTTTGCATTCTCATCACCCAATCCAAAAGTATTGTATCATAAAATATAGAGTAAAAATTATTTCAATTTTGTAATAATAAAAGACAAGCTATTAATAGTTTACCTAATAAATCAATAATTATATAGAATATTTTTTTAATAATTCCTGAAATAAAGAGTTACTTTGACTATTACTAGAAGCAGCTCTGTGACCTTTACCACCAAAGTGCTTGGCAATAATAGATACATCAATATCTTTTATTTGCCTATAAGAAACAGTATCAATATCCATCATAATCATACCGACCATATCAATTTCAAACGTATTTCCTTCATGAATGATAAATTCATTGATATCATTTCTATATTTGTAAGGACATCTAATATAACCCACTTTATAAAAAATATTTTGAATTTCAATTTCTACTACTTTCATCTTAGATAAAAATCCTAAAATGTCATTACGAAACATTTCTTCATAATGAGCAACTACCTTATTTTCAAAATCATTAAATTCAATAGACTGAGATGAATATCTATGAATTTTATTCAATATAAGTTCTAAATATTGGTTGTATCCTAAGGTTTCAAATAAAATATGCAATTTTTTAGCATTATAATTTTCTTGTTTTTTCCAATCCCAAACATCATATTGTCTTGTCCATTCTACTAAAACATCCAAAATATGACTTCGAGTTAAAAATTTATTTTCTAATAGATATTGATAAAACAAACTAGTACCTGATTCTTTTCTACCATTTCGTTCTACCGTAATATTTACAAAATCGTACTTGTCATTTCCCTCTTCAATTTCTGTTTTATGATGATCTAATACCATCAATTTATTCTTTAAGGATTTATCACAATCGATTCTACTTAAAACAGGTTCCTTAATACATAAATCTGTAACAAATATCTGATCAAAAGAATAAATCTCCCCACTATTCATAAATTTTTCTACATTACTTGTAATATCAAAAGTTTTGGTTGGAATAATTTTAACATCCGAAAAAGCTTCCGTAGCTAAAACTGCACATCCAGCACCATCAATATCTTGACTATGTGTAAAAAGTAAAACTTTCATATACATTCCTACTTTCATTAAATTAAATAAATCTTTCTAAATAATTTTCAAATATTTTATTCATAACTTTTGGAGTATTTTCTAAATATACATTAATTTGTTCCTCATTAGACTGTTCTTTAGTAGAAAATTTTTCATCAGTAGGAAAATCAGAAATTCCCTTAATAATAATACATTCTACCCCATTTTTCTTACAAATATAAGCAATTGCTCCTGCTTCTGTATCTGCGATAGTAATTGAATTTTCTTTTAATTCTAAATAATCTTTCCACATAACAACAGCTTTATCTGCGGTTCCAATAACACCTGTATTATAATTACCCTCATACTTTGATAAATCAATATCTACAATAAAAGATGATTTAATTAGTGGTTCTATTTCTTTTACAGTACAATCATATTGTACAGCTTTATTTGGAACAAAAATATCTAGATTTTGATATTTATCATCAATACCTGCACAAGTACCAACCACAATCACTTTCTCTAAATTATATTTAGATATCATATATTGATTTGCACCAATACCATTTACCTTCCTAACCCCAGTACTATAGAAAACTACTTCTTTTCCACAAATAGAATAAAAGAAAAATTCTCCATAAGGATACCTTTCGCACTGTTCAAGATTCATCCCATAATATTCTAAAGTAGCGTCCCATTCCCATTTCGTCGCAATACTAATACCAATCAAAATTACACCTCCATTTATTTGTAAATTTACAATACATATTTACACAATA
>CATLHA010000034.1 GCA_949948745.1 uncultured Caryophanales bacterium | reverse complement strand
CTCAAGTAATGTTAGACCAGGATGGGGTCCAAGTGGAGGAAGTGTTGTATGTAATCCAGCGAATAGTCGAGGAACAGGAACTTATGGTGTAAGTTGTACAATTTATGGAGCAAATGGAAGAAACTCCTCTGTTAGTTTTACAGCTAGGCATAGTTATCCGGCAACTCCTTACCAATATACATATCAATGCAATTATGTATCTAGAACTTGTAGAGGAAAAAGAAATTGTCATACAGAATCTGGTGAAAGCTGTCATTGTAATAGATATGGATTCTGCTGGCCTAGTGGTGTAGAAAGTCTTTGTTGTGAAGATACTTCTTGTACCCCTTATAGTAATGAAGTTTGTGATGAATATGATTATGAATGTGGGTATTGGAATACTTGTACTGGTACTGCTTATACTTGTCCTAATGGAGGAAATTTAAGTGGCACCACTTGTTATTATTAGGAGGAAAATATGGAAAAAAAGAAAAGTAAAAATTTAAAAATTATTGTTGAAATTATTTCATGCATTTTAGGCATTTTGCTTATTATTGCGGGGTTATATTTTTGGAAAAGTAAAGGTTCAAATAAAGAACTAAAACTTATTCCTTCTCAATCTTTTGAAATTTTATCTAGCAAACCAGTTGTTGAAGGTGAAGAACATTATTTTCGTTCTGAAATTAAAAATATAACGAAAGAGCCAATTACGATTTCTAAAATTGTAATTACTTATATTTCAGAAGAAAAAGAAGAATTAGCAAAAGAAAGCTATGAAAAAAAACAAGTATTACAACCTTCTGATACTTTAGAATTTGATGTTATTTATCCTCCATTGGTTTATGAAAAACTAGATTTAAGATTTGAATATTACGGTGAATAATTTATAAAAAATAAAAGAGTAGAAAATAATTTATAGAGGCAAGCAAATCAAATTAATGATTTTGTTTGTTTTTCTTTTTTCAAAAAATATTTATTTTTATTTAAAAATGTGTTATAATCATCAAGATGTATTTAGGGAGTGAGATTTATATGAAAAAAAGAAATATCGCAATTATTGCCCATGTCGATCACGGTAAAACTACATTAGTTGATGAAATCTTGAAAACTAGTGGTACATTTAGAGATAATGAAAATATTAGTGATTTATCTATGGACTCTAATCAATTAGAAAAAGAACGTGGAATTACTATTTTGGCTAAAACAACAGCTATTGATTATAAGGAATATCGTATTAATATTATGGATACTCCAGGACATGCTGATTTTGGTGGAGAAGTAGAGCGTATTATGAATATGGTAGATGGAGTACTTTTAGTAGTAGATGCCTATGAAGGTACTATGCCACAAACTAGATTTGTACTTAAGAAGGCATTAGAGGCTGGAGTAAAACCAGTGGTTGTTATTAATAAAGTCGATAAGCCAAGTGCTCGTCTTAATCAAGTAGCAGATGAGGTTTTAGATTTATTTATTGAACTTGGTGCTGATGATGAACAATTAGATTTCAAAATTGTATATGCTTCTGCATTGAATGGTACTTGTAGTTTATCTGCTGATTTAAGTACTCAAACCCCTGGTTTTACGGAACTTCTAGATTTAATTATTGATGAAATTCCAGCACCTAGTGGTTCTGCTGATGAGCATTTACAATTTCAACCAGCATTACTTGACTATAATGAATTTGTTGGAAGAATTGGTATTGGACGTGTTCAAAATGGTAAAATTAAAGTTGGACAAACTGTGAATTGTATTCGTTTGGACGGTACTACAAAATCTTTCCGTATTCAAAAATTATTTGGATATTTAGGATATAAACGTATTGAGATTGAAACAGCTGAAGCTGGAGATATTGTCGCTATTGCAGGTCTTAGTGATATTTCTGTTGGGGAAACGGTATGTGCTCAGGGAGAAAACTTCCCATTACCAATTTTACATATTGATGAACCAACACTTCAAATGACTTTTGGTACGAACACTTCTCCTTTTGTTGGAAAAGAAGGAAAGTTCTTAACGGCTCGTCAAATTGAGGATCGTTTAAATCGTGAGTTACAAAGAGATGTTAGTCTACGTGTAGAACCTGCAGATAGTGAAAGTTGGTTAGTTTCTGGTCGTGGTGAACTTCATTTATCCATTTTAATTGAAAATATGCGTCGTGAAGGATTTGAACTTGAAGTCTCTAAGCCAAAAGTTATCATTAAAGAAGAAAATGGTATTAAGATGGAACCATATGAGGAATTACAAATTGAAGTTCCTGAAGAATCTGTAGGTGCGGTTATTGAGCAACTTGGTACTCGTGGTGCTATTATGGAAAGTATGACTAATTTTGAAAATCAAGTTCGTTTAAATTATACAGTTCCTTCTCGTGGTCTTATTGGATTTATGACTGATTTTATGACTATGACAAAGGGTTACGGAATTATCAATCATACATTTAAAGAATATCGTCCTTATGAAAATATTGTAGTAGGAGAAAGAAAACTTGGGGTACTAGTATCTAATGATACTGGTAAGAGTACAGCTTATTCCCTAGGGCAATTGGAAGAACGTGGTATTATGTTTGTGGAACCTGGTACTGATGTTTATGAAGGTATGGTTATTGGAGAATGTAACCGTGAAAATGATTTAGCTGTTAATGTAGTCAAAGGAAAACAATTAACGAATATGCGTGCTGCTAGCGCTGATAAGACAGTTGTATTAAAAAGACCTCGTCCAATCACATTAGAATATGCACTTGATTATATTAATAGCGATGAATTAGTAGAAGTTACCCCACAATCTATTAGAATTCGTAAACGTATTTTGGATACGGATCAAAGAAAAAAATTCGATTCTAGAAAAAATCAATAAAGTACTTTTAAAGTACTTTTTTTTTTGTTATAATTGTTTATATAATAAGGGGATGTTGATAATGAATGAAAATCAAACAAATCAAAATGAAACTACTGCTGCTAATGTAACTATGGATACTAATTTAACTACTTCAAATGTTTCTACTCCTGATAGTCAAGTCGTTGGAACTCAACCATCTAATTTAGAACAATCTACTCCAAAGCAAATAGAAAATACGAGTACAAGTGGTACTACTACAGTTACTCCAGCTATGAATCAAGCTCAAGTAACTTCATCTAATGGATCTATGTTAGCTAGTGGAACACCATCTCAATCTGCTAATGTTAATCCTATATTAAAAGAAACTAGCAAAGTATCCTTCAGTAATTCTCCACAAGAGGAAAATAAGCAAGCTTCTAGTAGCTCTTTTTCACCCATGGAAGAGAAGAAAAGCGAAACAAAATCAAAAAGCCTAATTCCATTGATTATTTTCTTTATTTTCTTATTCGCATTTGTATTTTTCTTGCCAGATATCAATGATTACTTTAAAGAAAAAGAGGGAAGAAAGAAAATAGAAGAATTTGATAAACAATTAAGAGAAGAGGAAGAAAAGCAAAAAAAGGAAGAGGAACAAGCAAAGAAGGAAGAAGAGAACAAACATAAAGAAGAAGAAAAATATAAGACAATTACCTGTGTATCTTCCCCAAGAACTTTATTAAATACTACCGTTATCACAACACAAGAATTAACTTATGGAAGTGGTAAGTTGAAAAGTGTAAAAACTATGAAATCTACAGAATACACAACTACAGATGCTGCTTATGAAACTGCTAAGGCAGACTGTGAAAATAAAACTATTTTAGTTGCTTCTATTGAAGGTTACGAGTTTAGTTGTGCAGTTTCTGAACTTGTTATTGAAGAAAGTAATTTGTTTGAGCTTAAAGATTTTAAATCACAAACATTAACAAAAGAAGATGGAACTACGGAGGAGATTTCTACAAAATATATTTATGATACTCCGATTGAGAAAGTTCAAAAAGATTTAGAAACTGAAGGATATACTTGTAAATAGAAAAAACATTTTGTTTTTTCTATTCTTCTTTTTTGAAGTATGATAAGATTAAAATGCAAGAGGTGTGAGAATGAAAGAAAAACAAGTAAAAGAAATAACAAATAGAGATGATGATTTTGCAAAATGGTATACTGATGTTTGTATTAAGGCAGAATTAGTTGATTATTCTTCTGTAAAAGGTTGTATGATTATTCGTCCTTATGGATATGCAATTTGGGAAAATATTCAAAGTGAATTAGATAAGCGTTTTAAAGAAACAAATCATAAAAATGTTTATATGCCAATGTTTATACCAGAAACATTATTAAATAAGGAAAAAGATCATGTAGAAGGTTTTGCACCCGAAGTTGCCTGGGTAACTCATGGAGGAGAGGAAGAATTAACAGAACGTTTGTGTGTTCGACCAACAAGTGAAACCTTATTTTGTGAACATTATGCTAATGTTGTAAAAAGTTATAGAGATTTGCCCAAATTATATAATCAGTGGTGTAGTGTTGTTCGTTGGGAAAAAACAACTCGTCCTTTTTTAAGAAGTAGAGAATTTTTATGGCAAGAGGGACATACAGTTCATGCAACAGCTGAAGAGGCAAAAGAGGAAACTTTAAAAATGCTTAATATTTATGCAAATTTTTGCGAAGATGTTTTAGCAATTCCAGTTGTTTGTGGTGAAAAAACAGAAAAGGAAAAGTTTGCAGGTGCGGAAAATACCTATACAATTGAAGCTTTAATGCATAATGGTGTTGCTTTGCAATCTGGGACTTCGCACTATTTTGGAGATAACTTTTCTAGGGCTTTTAATATGACATACTTGGATAGAGATAACAGAGTTCAATATATGTATCAAACTTCTTGGGGTATGACTACACGAATTATTGGTGCAGTGATTATGACACATGGAGACGATCACGGATTGGTTCTTCCTCCAAATATTGCTCCAGTGAAAGTAAATATTGTACCAATAGGAAAGAATGATTCTTCTGTGTTAGGGGCAAGTTATCAAATTGCGAAGGAGTTAAAATTATTAAATATTTCTTGTGAAGTAGATGATAGTGAAAAATCTCCTGGATATCGTTTTGCGGAAAGTGAAATGAGGGGAATACCAGTACGAATTGAAATTGGTCCTAGAGATCTTGAAAATGGTACCTGTGTTTTAGTCCGTCGTGATACATTAGAAAAGCGGGAAGTAGAAATTAGTAATGTTACAGAGGAAATTATTAAGTTATTATTAGATATTCAACAAAATATGTATTTACGTGCTAAACTAAGAAGAGATGATATGACAAAAACTGTTTCTAATTTTGATGAGATGAAGTATCTTGCTGAAACAGAAAATGGTTTTATTAGGGCTAATTGGTGTGGTAGTCGTGAATGTGAGGATAAAATTAAAGAAGAGGCAGGTATTACATCTAGATGTATCCCATTTGATGAAAATTTTGAAGGCGGAAAATGTGTATACTGTGGTAAGGAAGCTACGAAACTAGTTTATTGGGGAAAACAATATTAAAAATAAATAGTAGGAGAAAAATTATGACAAAAGAGAAAAGTTCTAAAATAAAAAAAGAAAAGGAACATAATATTAAGGAAACAACCTCTAAAAAAGTAGTTAATAAGAAAAAAGCTGTTTTGATTTGTTCTGTTTTGATTGTTTTACTACTTTGTATAACTTTAGGTTTTATATTTCTAAAGTCAGATAAAAAGGATAATAAAAATCAAAATAATCAACATCTCGATTCTTCTAAAATAGTAAGAATCACCGATACTAATGGAACGGAATTTGATCCATATAGTTTTGTTTATTCATTAAATTTAGGGACTTTACCAGAAGAATATTTTGGATATTTTTTCAAAAGAGATAGTGTTAATGTGAATGATTTAGAGAATAAGGTAAAAATATTTTTGGCAATTAGAAAGCTTATCGCCGAGGATGAGGAAAAATATGCAGATGAAGAAAAAGAAATTCATATTTCTGCTGAACTTGTTGAAAAAGCATTAAAAATAATTTTTGGGAAAGATGTTTCTTATACTCATGAATCTTTAGGAGGAAATTCTTGTACATTTACTGGGTTTAATTATGATGCTGATAAAAAGGAATATATACAAAAACCAAGTGATAATTGTACAAATATTCAAAACTTAATTGTTTATACAGAGCAAGGAAATGTTACAGTTGTTGATAACATATTTGAGATTCCAATTACTGCTGTATTTGTAGAAACTGTAGTTCATCCTGAAAGTACAGATATTTCTTATAATTATTATCAAGATATTAACAAACAAACATTATTAACTACGAATAGCCAATATAATATAGGGGAAATAAAAGATAAATTACAAAGTTATAAATTCCAATTTAATATTGTAGATGGTATTCATCAATTTAGTGTATTTGAAAGAACAAAGTAAAAGATTCTAAATCATTTGATTTAGAATCTTTTATTATCCCTTTAGGAAGTGGCTTATTGTAAAATAAGCCATCAAAAAATCACCTGCTATGCGGGTGGGTATTAAAAACTTATAGTTTATAAGACATCTCCGCGATATAATTGAGGATGTTCAAGCCGAAATCATATCGTGAAAGGAGAGATGTCTTATGGCAAAGAGTTTATCACATACAAAATATATGTGCAGTATTTATACCAAAATATAGAAGAAAAATAATATATAATCAATTAAGGAAGGATATACGAAAATATATAATAAATTTATGTAAATGGAAGGGAGTAGAGATAATAGAAGGACATTTGATGCCAGATCATATACATATATTAGTAGAAATACCACCAGGAATGTGTATATCAAGTTTTATGGGATATTTGAAAGGAAAATCAGCAATGATGATATTCAACAATCATGCAAATTTGAAATATAAATTTGGGAATAAACATTTTTGGGCAGGAGGATATTATGTAAGCACAGTAGATTAAATGAAGCAACAATAAGAAAATATATAAGAGAACAGGAAAAAGAGGATATGATAAAAGATAAACATGAGGACCTTTTTAAGGGTATGCTAGAGTAGTCAGTGCACTAGGCTTGAACGAAGTTAAAGCCAGCATTCTTACGAGTGCTGGCAAATAAAAAAGCCTTATAGGCTTAGAGAAGACCACGCCTTTAGACGTGGTTTGTTATTTTTCTACTACCCTATAGAAGTTGATACTTGGTCTATTAAAAAATCTTAATTTTACGACACTGGTTCCTAATCCACCTGATACATATAATTTTGTTGAATTTATTTGATAATATTCATTTGGATATTTTTTAGATCCTTCTATAGTCATTATGGAACCGATTTTAGGTAATCTAATTTGTCCATTATGTGAGTGACCAGCAAGAGCTAAATTAATAGTATGATTAGGTAGAATATCATCTATAATATCAGGTTCATGAAATACCCCTAATGTAAATAATTGTTGTTCTTCTTTTAACGTTAATGCTTGTTCAATATTTAAATCATTTTGTAATTTACTACCAAATCCTAATATGAGCAGAGGAGTGGTACCGTTTGAATATATTAAATCATAATTATTATCTAATATTTTGAATTTTGTA
Organism: uncultured Caryophanales bacterium; assembly: GCA_949948745.1. Classification (GTDB taxonomy): domain Bacteria; phylum Bacillota_I; class Bacilli_A; order RF39; family UBA660; genus Alloscybalousia. Next base: position 8,597 of record CATLHA010000034.1, on the reverse strand, counting down.
TTAGTAAAAACAATATCAAAGGTGTTGGTACTATAGTCATGATTTCCCCTAATTGCATATACTCCAAGAGTTGCATTTATTTTATTTAATTGCTCTGTTAGTATAGTAATATCTTGATTTGTAATTTTTGTATCTTGATCAGTTAAATCTCCTGTAAATATAACAATATCTGGTTTTAATTGGTTAATTTCTTTTATCATTTTTTCTAAATCTTCTTTATAGAAAGTAGAATTATAATGCATGTCAGAAAAATGTATAATTTTTAAACCGTGAAAATGACTTGGAAGTGCACTATCTACAACTCTATATTCTTTTATAATTAGTCCAGTGGTACTTACATACCGCATATAGCAAAATAAACTTAAAATCAATACAAATAAGATTATAAAAAACTTCATACAATTTAAGATTCTTTTTTTATTTTTCTCCTTTTTTTGTTCAAGTCCCAATTTTTCTTCCTGTTTTTTATTTTTTTCTTCTCTACTTAGCATAAAATCACCAACATTGTAGAACCAAGCAATATCAATGTTGATCCAATATTATGAATCATATGAATTGTTATGCTTGTAAATATTGTTTTTGTTTTAGCATAGATAAGTCCAAAGCAGAATCCTAAAGAGCAATATGGTATTAAAAAGAATAAGTCATAAGCTGTTTTAAGTGATAAGACAACATGTAATGCTCCAAATATGAATCCAGAAACAAGAACAAATAAAGTATTGTTTGGAATCATATCTTTAAATGTTTTTCTAAATGTAATTTCTTCTATAAATGGTGCTAAAATACCTGTACTAATTAATGAAAGGATAGGAGTAGCATAAATCATTTCTCTTACTTGTGTTTCATTTCCTGCTACTGCTTTTGGGATTAGTATTGAGATTAGTAAATTGCTTCCCATCATAATAACTAATCCTATGATCCAATACTTGATTCCATTATCCATATTTTTAAATAGTTCATTTTTGAATGTGTAAAATTCATTTTTTAAATCTTTTCTATAGATGTATATTAGTAGAACAGCTAAACATAAATTAGAAAGTAGAGTTAATAGTGAATCGTTTATTGGTAAATTTGATAGTAAACTGCTTATTATAGATGGGGCAAAGAAAAATAATAAGATTATACCTATACTTCTAATGTAAATTTTTTGTAAATCTGGATTTTTATTTACTCTTATATTTATTATTGTTCCAATGATTCCAGCTATTATTGATGTGGGAACAGTAATTATCCAATTATGATATATGAATTTAGTACATATTACACTGATGAGTGTTGAAATTATACCCCATAAGATAATCATTTTAGTTGCTACTTCTTCTTCATCATTTTTCATATAAAAGAATCCTCCACTAGTTATAAACATGGTGAATATTGCACATATAAATGCAATGAAAAATATTGTTGATGCCATATTTTATCCTCCTAAACTAATAGTATTTTATCATGAAATAGAATGAAAATGTTAATTTTTAGAGTGTTATTAAAAATTTGATTAGAAAAGACTATTACTATGACATTCTAAATTTTGTCAATAATAAATTTTTATGATATTATAGGCACACTGAAAAGACACGAAATTTCTAAATTTTTAAAAATTTAAAAATAATGTGTTTATTTAGTATATAATATAAGTGTAGTCAAGTGGTGATGACTACTTATCTAATTACTTACACAAAGCTAAAATTTTGCGTAGAAGTTTAGTTGTGCAAGCAACAATTGATGCGTAATGATGTTTTCCTTCATTACGTTTTTTTCTGTAATAAAATTCAATATCATTTTCTTGTTTAGATCTAGCTGTAAGTCTGATAATATTAGAACAAACTATATAAAGGATTTTTCTCATGTATTTGTTACCAGCTTTAGAAATGGGACCATGTATATCAACTGATATAATAATTATCAAATTTGGTTTTAAATATAATTTTATTTAATAAATGGAGGAAAATTATGGGAAGCTGTGAATTAAGATGTAACGAAGAAAAAGAAATTTTAAGATGTATTAAGGAAATTATAGTAAACAGACATCCCATAGTAGAGAATAGACTAAATATATTGTATCCAGATTTTGGTGAGTTACCTACACCAGAAATGGAAATGATTTTTCGTTTTCGTAGAATAGAAGAACAAGATATTACAATCGTTATGTTTTTGGATGGAAATCATCAATATAAAACAAGTATTCCAGAAAGAATAAAATTAATGGCTTAGTATCAGAAGAAGTAATTATTTCATCTATTCACTATTTACTAACAGATCATGATTATATAGCTAATATGTCTAAAAGTGAAAATGGTTCAAATTTTAAAATTTATTTTGATGTAGATGGAAAAGAGAAAAATGTGCATGGGATTAGCTGTGGTTCAATTACTTTATCATGTGATTTTTCTAAACATCCTGATGGACAAAAATTATGGCGTTATTACTTCAAGAAAATTATTATGACTTTTTATGATCAATTGAAAAAAACGGGTATGATGAAAAGGGAATTTTCCAGTTATTGTGATTTAGTAAAGAAAGAGTTTTTTGATTCTTTGACAGAAGATGATTTAAAAAAATTTGTTGGATTATTTAATCATTATGATTTATATAATTTAGTTCGTTCTATACCAGACGAACGTTTTATTGAATTATATAAAGAGTATAATTTTCCTAAGAAAGATGGTTCTTCCGATAAACCAAAAATGATAATTAAGAATTAGATTTTATTTAATATCATTAAATTTTAGAAAATATCATATTTTTCTAGGTAAATTAATAATTTTGTGTTATAATTGAGTTACAACGAGTGGGAAACCACTCGGTTTTGTTTTATTTAATCAAAAATTAGGAGGTAGATGCATGAAAGAAAAGATTATCGAAGCTACAAAGGAAAAGTTAGATACTTTAGAAGTTTGGGTTGATGATGTTACCTATGGAAAAGAAGATGGAGAAAATACATTAACCATTATATTAGATTCTAACGAGATTCTTTCATTAAACACAGTTGTAATGGCTACTAGGATGATTAACCCAATTTTGGATAAATTAGATTTAATTAAAGAATCTTATGTACTAGATGTTTATGCAAAACCAAAGAAAGAGGTAGAAGAATGAACGGAAAAGAGTTTTTGAAAGCAGTAGAAACTGTTGAAAAAGAAAAAGGTATTGATCGTGAAATTATTTTCGAAGCAATGGAAAATGCTTTAATGGCAGCTTATAAGAGAAGTACAGGTTCACCTAATTCAAAGGTAGTAATTGACAAGAAGACTGGAGTAATTAAGGTTTACTCATATTTAACAGTTGTAGAAGATGACAAAGATGAAGATGGTGATGGAATCGATTTGGATGTTGAAATTTCTTTAACTGAAGCTAGAAAAATTAATAAAACATTAAATATTGGGGATACAATTGATACTGAGGTGACACCAAAAGAAGAATTTGGTCGTGTTGCGACTTCAACTGCTAAACAAGTATTAATTCAAAAAATACGTGAAGCAGAAAGAAATAGTATTTTAGAAGATCTCGGAGATAAACAAGATGAATTATTAATAGGTACAGTTGAATTAGAAGACACAGATAACTATTATATTAATTTAGGTAGAAGTAATGGTGTTTTACCTAAAAAGGAATGTCTTCCTGGTGAAAAAATTCAAATGAATTCTCAAGTTAAAGTATATGTTAGTAAAGTAGATGCTAATAGTAAGGGATTATTTATTTTACTTTCTAGGACGCATTTTGGTTTTTTAAAACGCTTGTTTGAGCTTGAGATTCCAGAAATTAGTGATGGTAGTGTATTACTTTATAGTGTCGCAAGGGATGCTGGAAATCGTAGTAAAGTAGCAGTTTATTCAGAAAATCCTAGAATTGATCCAATTGGAGCTTGTATTGGGGAAAGAGGAACTAGAATTGCTAGAATCTTAGAGGAAATTCATGGAGAAAAAGTGGATATTGTTAAATATGACAAGGATCCTGCTGTATTTATTGAAAATGCATTATCTCCAGCTAGAAATTTAAAAGTATTAATTATGGATCCAAAGAAACAAGAGTCTTTAGTAGTAGCAGATCATGATAATTTCTCTTTAGCTATTGGTAAAAAGGGAAGTAATGCAAGACTTGCTTCTAGATTAACACATTATAAGATTGATGTTCAGACAATTGAACAAGCTAGAGAATCAGGAATTAATTTTAGAAGTGAGGATTAATTTTGAAAACTAGAAAGATACCAATGAGAATGTGTTCTGTTACTAGAGAAAAGTTTCCAAAAAATGAACTTTTAAGAATTGTGAGAACTAAAGAAAATGAAATTAAGGTTGATTTAACTGGAAAGTTAAATGGACATGGAGCATATATTAAGAAAGATTTAGCAGTTTTAGAGAAATGTAAGAAATCTAAAGCTTTGGCTAGATGTTTGGAAATAGAAATACCAGAAAGTATTTATTCTGAGATAGAGTCTATCATTAATCAAGAAGACTAAAATTTATAGAAATCAAATTTTATAAAAAATACTCCTTGTTAAGGTTAACGGTAGCAAATATAATTTCTATATTAATAAATAAAAAACAGAAGGAGGCGTTTTTTTATGATGAGTGTTTTAGAATATGCATTAGATATGGGGAAAACAGTAGAGGAAATTATTGAATTGTGTCATAAATTGAATATTAATAAAGAAAATGCAGATGAGATGTTAGATCAAGATGAAATTACAATTTTAGATGCAGAAATTCAATTAGATGAGGATACGATTGTTGAAGAAGATAGTGATGAAGGGGATTCTTCTATTGATTCAGATGAATTTTTTGAAAAAGTAGAGAGTTTGGCTGCGGATACTAAACTTGATGTAGAGCATCACAAAAAGAAAAATAAAGTTAAAAAAGATAGTAAGCAAATCACAAATAATAGTAAATTTCTTAAGGATAAGAAAGAACTTTATAAACATCGTGAAAAGTTACAAACAAATGAAAATAAAAGTGATGATTCAGTTATTCTTTATAAAAGCAATATGACAGTTGGAGAGCTTGCAGAAGCCCTAGGTGTTGTAGCAAGTGAACTAATTAAAAAACTTATGGGTCTTGGCATTATGGCAACATTAAATCAATCTTTAACTTTTGAAGTTGCTGAATTATTGGTTGTTGATTTTGATAAGACTTTAAAAGAAGAATCTGCTAGAGATATTTCTAACTTTGAAAAATATGAAATTATAGATGAAGATAAAGATTTAGAGGAACGTCCTCCAGTAGTTACTATTATGGGTCATGTTGATCATGGGAAAACTTCTTTATTAGATGCTATTCGTTCTACCAATGTTGTCTCTGGAGAAGCTGGTGGAATTACTCAAGCAATTGGAGCATATCAAGTTGTTTGTAATGGTAAAAAAATTACTTTTATTGATACTCCGGGGCACGAAGCTTTTACTGAAATGAGAGCAAGAGGTGCATCAGTTACTGATATTGTTGTCATTATTGTAGCGGCAGATGATGGTGTTATGCCTCAAACAAAAGAAGCAATTGATCATGCAAAAGCAGCAAATGTACCTATTATTGTTGCGATTAATAAAATGGATAAACCGGGAGCTAATCTAGATCGAGTTTTAACAGAACTTGCTGAATATAACATTACTCCAGAAGAGTGGGGTGGTGATACTATTTGTTGTAAGATTTCTGCGAAGACAAAAGATGGTATTCCTGAATTGTTAGAAAATATTTTGTTAATTAGTGAAATGGGTGAATTACAAGCAAATCCAGCGCGTTATGCAACTGGTACTGTAATTGAATCACGCTTGGATAAACAAATTGGTAGTGTTGCAACGTTATTAATCCAAAATGGTACTCTTCGCTTAGGAGATCCTATTGTTGTAGGAACTAGTGTTGGTAAGGTTCGTACTTTAAAGAATGATAGAGGAGAAGATATAACAGAAGCACTACCTTCAACACCAGTGGAAATTACTGGAATTAATAATCCTCCAAGTGCAGGAGATAAATTTATGGCATTTGAAACTGAAAAGCAAGCAAAGCAGATTGCTGAAGAACGTGCCGAGAGGGTAAGAGAGAAAAATAACAGTAAGCCTGGAATGACTCTAGAAGATATTTTTGGTCATATTAAAGAAGGAATACGTGAAGTTAATGTTATTGTAAAAAGTGATGTTAATGGAAGTAGTGAAGCTGTAAAGCAATCATTAGAAAAAATTCAAGTAGAAGATGTGCGTGTTAAAATTATTCGTTCTGGAGTAGGTACAATTACTGAAAGTGATATCACTTTAGCAAAGGCATCTAATGCCATTGTTATTGGATTTAATGTTCGTCCAACAAGTAAAATTGTAGATGTTGCAAAAGAAGCTGGTATTGAAATTCGTACTTATGACATTATTTATAAATTAGTAGAAGATATGGAAGCTGCAATGAAGGGAATGCTTGAACCGATTTATGAAGAAAAAGTAGTTGGTGAAGTTGAAATTCGTCAAATCTTTAAATTTTCAAAGGTTGGGAATATTGCAGGTTGTCATGTGATGAACGGTGTTATTAAAAATGGAAGTAATGCTCGCTTAATCCGTGATGGAATTGTTTTATATAATGGAAAAATCAAATCTATTCAAAGAGAAAAAGATCAGGTAAAAGAGGTTTCTAAAGGAATGGATTGTGGTATTACATTAGAAAATTATCAAGATATCAAAGAAAATGATATTATTGAAGCATATGAATTAATAGAAATTAAGAGATAGATTATAAATTTAATTTTTATATTAATAACAGATGGGGAATCGTTTACCTATCTGTTTTTTTTCTAAAAGTTTTCTTCCAATATTTTCCTCGTCAAAATATGTCAAATTTATTGATTTTGTTATGTTCTTTTGTTACGCTAAATCTACTTGATGTTACTAGTTAAAGATAGGTTGTTAACATTTTGTATGAGTATAAAGGGGTATTGTTAAAGGAGGTTATGATTATGGATTATGTTTATAGGCCTTACGAAGAACGTACGCCAGATGAACAGTACAAAAATTTGATTCGTGAAATATTAGAGAAAGGAACCTGGGGACCTTCTCCTATGGTAGATAAGGATGGAAATGAAATTAATACCATTGATTTAATGGGTGCAACTCCTATTCGTTTTAATATCCTAGAAAATGGTGCGCCAGTAATTACAGAACGTAAAATTGCCTTTTGGAAATCAGCTATCGGTGAATTATGTGCTTTTATGAATGGTGTTAGAACTCAGGAAGAATTAGTTGAGTATGGATGTAGATGGTGGAGTGCTTGGGCTACTGAGAAGAAATGCGCCAAAAGAGGACTTGAAACTGGAGATTTAGGTCCTGGTTCTTATGGAGCAGCTTTTGCAAATTTCCCAACTGCAGATGGGGGTTCTTTTAACCAATTTGAAGAAATTACAAAACAAATGCAACAAAGACCAGAATTAAAAACACATTTTATTTCACCATGGATTCCGCAATACACAATTAGAAATTATGATTATCAACAAAAAGTTGTTGTTGCCCCATGTCATGGATGGATTCATTTTAGAATCTTTGGAGATAAATTAGATTTAGTTATGTTCCAAAGAAGTTGTGATATTCTAATTGGATGTCCTAGTAATTGGGCGCAATATTCTGCATTACTTTTGGCTATGGCAGAAGTAATGGATTTAGTACCCCATGAATTTGTTCATATGATATCTGATGCTCATATCTATGAAAATCAAATGCCTTGGGTTGAAGAAATTTTATCTAGAGAAAGTCATGCTTTACCAACCATGAAAGTACTTAAAAAACATAAGAAAATTACTGATTACCGTAAAGATGATTTTGAGCTTAGCGATTATCATCCTGAGCCAGCAATTAAAGATATTCCAGTGGGGGTTTAATTATGGTAGATAATGAACTTATACAAAAAGTAGAAAAGGCAAAAGAAGAGGGGAAAAAAGTAGGATTAGTACAAGGGTCTTGGGATTTATTCCATTTAGGACACTTACGTTACATTCTAAAGGCTAGAGAATTATGTGATTTCTTAATTATTGCGATGGATAGTGATCAAAAAATTAAGAAGCGTAAAGGAAATACTAGACCTATTATTCCAGAGGATGAAAGAAAAGAGTTCATTAGGTTATTAAGCATTGCCGATGAGGTTGTAGTAAAAGCAGTTGATGAACCAAAATGGGGTTTAATTAAATCAGTTCGACCAGATGTTTTAATCGCAATTAAGGATAATTATACAGAAGAACAGATTGAGAAATTAGAAGAATTTTGTGGAAGAGTGGCTATTTTGCCTAGACAATCAGAAAGTTCTACATCTGATAAAATTAGAAAGATTATGATTTCTAATCAAGGGGCAAAAATTGAGGGCATCGAAGAAAAATTAAATAGATCTATTCAAGATATGAAAGATAGAGTAGGATTTCGTGAAGATATGCCAGAACCAATCCCTTTATTGTTTCAACATCTTAAAGAATCTACAGATTGGGTTTGTCCAGTAGCAGCTGCATGTCACTCAAATGGACAATGGTATTTTGGAGTAAATACAAGTGATTTTAATATTCCGAAATATGATGTTCAAAACCGTACAGAATTATATTATGCAACTACAGAGCATGCTGAAGTGGCATTATTAAAAAAATTAGGGGACAGG
>CATLHA010000033.1 GCA_949948745.1 uncultured Caryophanales bacterium | reverse complement strand
CATATTATCCACCTAGTATTATCATATCATAATTTTCTTTTTCTTAATATTTACATTTTTAAATTTTGTCATTTAAACTACATTATTAATATTTGCGATGAATTATCGACTTACTAAATTAAAGAAAAGAAAGTAATCGAGCGCATGATTTACTTTCTTTTTTATTCTATTACTTCTGGTTCCTCATTTGTATTTGCTTCCTCATATTTTGGTTTAAACACAATATGTATTCCCATTTCATTTGTAATTAATGTTCCCTCTGGAACACTTTGACTAATTACATAACCATTTCCTTCTTCGGTATGAGTAATTCCGGTTACCTTAAAATATGTATTGACTTCTTTCTTACTCCATCCAGTAAAGTTAGGTGTTGTATAATTTGTTCCGTTTGTTACTAAAAACATTTTATTTCCCTTTGCTAAAGTGATGTTTTTACTAGGATATTGAGAAATGATTTTATCTCCATTTCCAATTGTAATTACTTCCAATCCATTATTTTCTAATGCTACTTTTATTTTTTCTAAATTCTGATTTGTATAATCTGATACAGTGTATTTTGTAATAGAAGATGCTTCTTCAACTTCATTATAAATATTATAGTATTTACTAGTATTTTCTATTACTTCTTTTACTACACTAATTAAAGCTTTTGGACTATTAGGGTTTGGTTTTTTTAAATTGGCATAGATAATAATCTTAGGATCCTCTTTTGGAAACATTCCTGCAAAACCACGAATTACATCATTTGGTCCATGTAAATATCCAGTTCCGTTTTCACTGGCTATCTGAGCAGTACCTGTTTTTGCGATTACATTATATCCTTCCATATAATATCCACTACCAGTTCCATTTAAAACCACTTGTTCCATTAACTCTCTAATTTTATCTATTGTTTGTTTACTTGCTACTCTTCCTAGCTCTTGTCTTGTATTCTGAGTAATAATATTTCCCTTACTATCTGTTATCTTTTCTACAATATATGGTTTTAATAAAATTCCATCATTTGCAACTGCAGTTAGTGCTTTGATATTTTGCATAGATGTTACCATGATACCTTGCCCAAATCCTGCATTATATACTTCTGTTTCATATTTAAATCCTAACTTACCAGATGTTTCTTTACTAAGTTCAATTTCCGTTTTAGAACCAAATCCTAATTTCTTGAAATAATCCATTAACATATCTCGACTTAAGTATTTATTAATAATATTAACAATACCTACATTACTTGAATAAGCAAAACCTTTATCAAAACTAATAACTCCCCATCCATTACGATTAGAATCCCCAATTTCTGTTCCATCTGTTGTTGTGTAAGTTCCTGATTTAAACGTCTCTTCTCCATTATATTTTCCACTTTCTAATGCAGCCATATAAGTAAATATTTTCATAGTAGAACCTGGCTCAAAAGGAATAGAAATGTTAGGATCTAAGTAGGAAGTCATATTTCTTAAATTCGGATCAAAAGAAGTACTGGAACTAAGTCCTAAAATTTTTCCCGTTTTGGCATCTGCTACTACAATGTTTAATTCATCAAAATGATAATTCTCTTTGGCATTTTCTAACGCTTGTTCTATAAAAAACTGTACACTAGAGTCAATTGTTAAATAAATGTTGTTACCATCTACTGCTTCTTTAATTTGCTCTTTTGTATTTACGATTTTATATCCATTTAGATCTTTTTGATATTCTTTATATCCATCTGTACCAGTTAATTCTTCGTTGTATAAAGCCTCGATTCCTAATTCTCCAACAACCTTTCCGTCTTCATTTAATTTTGCATATCCTAATGTATAAGATAGAAAGTCTCCTTTTGGATAATATCTCTTCTGTGTTTCTATAAAATCGATTCCAGCTAATTTTAGGTCTAATATTTTATCTTTTGTAATTTCTGTTAATCCCCTTCCTTTAGAGCCAAATTCTACTTGATAAGGGATATCACCACTTGATGTTTTTCTATTTAAAAAAGTTAATATTTGATCTTTACTTAAATCTAGCACTGTAGATAATTTTTCTGCAGTTAATTCTTTATCCTTTACATAATATCCTTCTCCTCTTGATTCCTTTAAATAGGCAATTAAGGTATAAGAATATACATTTCTAGCTAATATCTCTCCATTTCCATCATAAATGGTTCCACGTTTTGCAAGAATTGTATCATGAGCTGTTGTTCTAGAGGATGCAAATTGTTTTAAGTCTTTTCCATCCACTTCTTCTGAGAGAGCTAAATCGCACACTCTATATAAGAATATAGAAAATAAAAGAAAGGTGATTAATAAGAGAATGTTTGCTGATTTTATGTTTGGATTTTTTGTTGTTTTTTTGGGACTTTTTACTTTCTTTGGACTAGCTTTTACAGTTGTCTTTTGAATCTTTTTTTTCTGTACCATAAAATCATATCACCTCTATTCTTCTACCATTATCTTTATATATTATATCAATTATCAATTCCTATTTCAATTTTTTCATCATATAAAAATTCGATTGACAAAAAAAGTAGCCATCTTAGGCTACTCTATAATAGTTTTTATATTATTGTTATTGTAAGTCAATCCTTGTTGTTTTGCCACTTCTTGAATTTTGTCTAAAGATGCAAGTTCATTTATCTTCATTGTTAAACTTTCATTCTTTTTTTCTTGGGCATCTATTTTTTTATTTAGTTTTTCTACTTCGAAATTAATTTCTGAAAGGGTCGCTTGAGAAAATACTAAAGCAAATGGCATTGCTACTAACATGACAACTGTAAAAACATATACCAAACGTTCAAATTTTGACATTTTCAATCTTTTCTTTACTTTTCTCATATAAGCACAGCTCCCTTTTTATTCTTTTATTTTTCCCTTATTCGTTCAATTACTCTGAGTTTTGATGAACGACTACGATTATTCATTTCTAATTCTTCTTGGCTAGGACTAATAGCCTTCGTTGTGATTAGGCGATATTCAGGTAAATACGCTTCTGGAATATTTGGAAGTCCTTTTACTTTAGCATCAATATCTGTTAGTTCTTTAAATAGATTTTTAACAATTCTATCTTCTAATGAATGAAATGTTATTACGCTAAGACGTCCTCCTACTTCTAATATACTAGCAGCATCCCTCAAACTTTGTTCTAATATGTCAAGTTCATGATTTACTTCTATCCTAATTGCCTGAAATACTTTCCGAGCTGGATGTTTATCACGACTGTATTTCTCGGGAACAGAATGTTTGATAACTTCGACTAATTGTAGTGTGTTTTCAATTGGTTTTATTTCTCTTTCTTTTACAATATTTCTTGCAATACTATTTGAGTATTTTTCTTCGCCAAATTGGAAGAAAATTCTAGCTAGTTCTTTTTCAGAATAGGTATTAATTAATTCATATGCTGAAAATTCTTTTTCCCTATCCATTCTCATATCCAATCTAGCATCTTCATGGTAGCTAAATCCTCTTTCCTTTTCGTCTAGTTGTGGGGAACTAACTCCAAGGTCAAATAGAATTCCATCTACTTTTGTAATATTTTTTTCTGCAAGTTTTTCTTTTAAGTAAGAGAAATTACTTTTAATAATTGTAAAATTAGATCCAACATTTGATAATTTTTTTATTGAATAATTGATTGCTTCTTGATCCTGATCAAAGGCGAATAACGAACCCCTTTTAATTCTTTTTAATATTTCACTCGAATGACCAGCATAACCAAGTGTGCAATCTACATAAGTACCATCTTCCTTAATATTTAAGCTATTGATGGATTCTTCTAGTAAAACACTAATATGCATATTTCCACCTACTCTCCGCCTAGATCTTGGCTAAATAAATTTTCAGCAATCATAGACATATCTTCTATATTGGTATCCAAAAATTCGTTCCAAGTTTTTTCGTTCCATATTTCAAGGCGTTCTCCAACACCGATGATGATGCAGTCTTTTTCTAATCCTGCATAGGAAGTTAATGTGGAAGCAATGTTAATTCTTCCTTGTTTATCTAATTCTACTATTGTAGCACCTGATAGAAAAAATCTTGAAAAGTTACGGGCATCTTTTTTTGTAAATGGGAGTGTGTTTAGTTTTTTTACAATGTTATTCCATTCTTCCATCGAATAAACAAACAAACAAGACTCTAGACCTCTTGTCACTACAAATTGTTCTTTCAGTTCCCCTCTAAACTTCGCAGGAACTATGATTCTTCCTTTTTCATCAATGGTATGATGATATTCTCCCATGAACATATTTTATCCCCCACTTTTCACCACTATCAACCACTACTTAACATTATAATACTATTAAACCACCAAAATTGTAAATAAAAAAGAAAGATTTCATTATCTTTCTTTGTAAATATTTGTAAATATATTGTCAATTATTTTTTTACTTGTTCTTTTCTAGGAACGAAACAGCTTAGAATAGATAAAATGATTAAGATCAATGCTCCTACTTTTACTGTATTTGATAAACTAAAGAGAATACTTTGAATTACGCTTGAAACATTTTCGTTCCAAAATAGAATATGCGCTACATCTATTCGATTAAATAACAAATAGTTTCCTAGTAATAGAAGAATTCCTGTTGTAAATAGCGGAGCTGCTACTACTCTATTCTTACATATATATTTTACTAGAAGACCAAGAACACCAGTAATGAATGCTAATACTACAAATACGATTTTTAGGAGAAAGTCTAATTTCACAACAAGATTTTGTGCTTTTATTAAACTTTTTGATAATACGATTTTTTCTTCATAGATATCTAGCATTTGATCTACAAATTGATCTAAGGCCTTTTGATCTGTTACTTCAATATTGTTTTTTAATAGATATGAAGCAATATTATTTTCTAGACTTTCTTTTACAGATTTCGTATCTACACTAATTTTTCCATTACCATAAAATCTTTGAATCATTTTGGTGACTTCTTTTTCTACCATGTCTTTTGTATAAATATCCTCAAGTACTACATCTTCTAAACCAGCTTGAATAATATAGTTAGACATCTCATTATTGATTGATTTGTATAGACCTTCATAATAATTATTTTTTTCGAATTGATGGAGTACATATTTTGGCCTTAGAACAGTACATTCTAAAAGTGCAATTAGAAATAAGAGTAAGACTAAGATTGATAGAACAAATTCCCCTATATAATAAAATATTAACTTAATTCTCATGGTTTTCACCTACTAATTCTAAATAAACAGCATATCTTTTGGTTTTATGACCAATAGTATTTACTGGATAGCAAGTATACATCATTAATATTTCTTTTTCTGTTTGAACTGGTAAACTATCCATTTCTTTTTCACCAATAATTTTAGTATCAATCAAACGATATGTAAATGTTCCATAGCTTGCTTCAATAATCACTTCAGCACCTTCTTTTAGTTTTGGAAGATACATGAAATGCTGTTTACTATTATGTGCCGCTAGAATGATAGTTCCACCCTCTCCAGGAAAATAACTTCCAGAATAATGTCCAACTCCATATTTAATGATATCTAGTGTATCTCCATGATATACTGGTGCCTCTACTCCAATATCAGGAATTTTTATTGTCGCCCAAATACTCCCCCAACTCGGATAATTAACTAATCTTTTTTCTATAGAATCAAATTTAGTTTCTTGCTTTTCTACTTGTTTTTCTACAATAGTCATCATATTTATTAAAGATAAGTAAGTATTGATTTTTTCTGAAAAGAAAAAGTGAATCATAACAAAAAGAAGAGATGCAAAGAAAAAAGAAATTGCTATTTGCCTAGCAACTTCCTTTCCTATTTGTATCATTTTATTAAGCATTTGCTTTTGCAACTTTTTTAACAACTACAGCAATACCTAATACAGAAACAACACCAGCGATAGCTAAAATAGCATTGTTACTATCTGTATTTTGAATACCACTATCTTTATCAGTGATTACTGTAAATGGAGTAGTTCCATTTTCTTCAAATATAGTTAATTTTCCACCTTCAGTTAAAGTTGCTTTTACTGAAGTTTTTGAAGAAATATCACTAACAATAGCAACCATTTTTTGTTTTTCTTCTTTTGTTAATTCTGTAAAGCTTTTTGCTTTTCCATCTTGTGCAATCTTTACTGCTTCATCAAATTTCTTTGCGATATAGTCAGCATCTTCTGAAGAAATTTCATATTGTTTTAAATATCTATCAAGTTCTGCTACATTTGATGCAGATGCTTTGATTTTTTCTCCATCGATTACATATTCTTTTGTTAATTTTGCTTTTAATTCGCTTTCAGTCATTGCTTTTACATTAGTAACACCGAATAGTGCAACTGCTGCAAATGCTGCAAAAATCATTTTTTTCATTTTTTATTCCTCCTTATCAATGACATTTTTATTTTACTATTTTTAAATAGAAAAATCAAGTATTTCAAGAGGATTACAGCTTAAAATTATTATTTTTTTATATCTATTTCTTCAGACTTTCTCTCCTGTTTTAGAATTTCTTCATCTGCAATACTAGAAGCTCTCAATATACACCATAAAACAAATAAAAAAATTAGGATAAATATAGTAAGTCCAAGAATCATATAAATCACCTTTAATTACTAGTATAATCTTTTTATTTAAGAAAAATGTCGAATTAAAGTTAGAAAGAATTTTAATCTTTTTACTTCCAAGATTTATGAATGTCTGCCATCGTTTTCATCATTGATTTGATAATTATTATTTGTAGCGAATCATAATTATTCTCACGATCTATATTTTGTAGTGCTTCAATATATTCATCTCTATTATTAGAATTTATATAAATCGGGCATAATCCTTTCAGATGTAATAACCAATTAGTTAGGGCTCTTGTTGTTCTCCCATTTCCATCATTAAATGGATGTAAAACAGTTAATTCATAGTGAATTTTTGCAACTATACTAATATATTCAGCTACAGTATATTTATCTAAATTTTCAACTGTCGTTTTTAACATTGTGTTCAATTCATCCATTTTATCAATAATTTCTAAATATGTAACAGGTTGTATAGCTCCGCCTAGAATTACATTATCGTCTGTACGGTATATACCTGCATACTCTGGATATGGTGCATATTTATATAATAGCCTATTTAATACTTTAATTTTAAAAACATCTAATTTGTCATTTGTCTCTAAACAATATTTATTCATTTCTATATTTCCAAGTGCTTCTATTATATTTTCATTTTCACTTTTGCAATATTTACTTTCATTACCTTTCATTCTTAAATCAGCAAATATTCCATTTATTTCTTCTTGTGAAATTTCTATATTTTCTAACCTACTATCATGATAAGCTAAATTCTGAATAAATTTTATCCCAATTACTTCGTTTAAATTAATTGTAGAAAAGTGACTATAATCAATTGCATTTATTAACAATGATAAATCATTTGATTTTTCGAACAATTTTTTTCTCTTAGTATTTGGTTTATACTTTCTTATTAATTTTGTTAATTCTGTATTATCTACATCTATATAAAAACGTTTTATTCTAAAGCAAATTGTTTTTACACAAGATTCAAAGCTGACTCCAAAATATTCTGCAATTAGCAAACATTCATTTAATCCCACTTTTCCATCCTTGTCTTGATATAAATCAACTCTTTTATTCAGCTCTTCTGTTGGCATAAGTAGATTTGATGCAAAAGAATCTGCCTCTTTTTCAATAGCATCCTTTATTCCTGAAATTGGACATAGAAAATTATTAGCTTTAATTTCTGTATGTAATAATATATGACCTAATTCATGTGCTGCGGTAAATCTTTGCCTTGTAATTGGCCTATTCATATTTATCGATACAATTGATTTGTTCTTATCATATAATAGCAATCCTTCCAATTTATCAAAATCAGAATAGGTAATAATGGAATTATTCTCTTTTAATAACTCAAAGGGATTTATTGGGTATGTAATTTTACCTTTTTTATTTTTGATTTCTTTTAATATTCTCTCAGCTGCTAAAATTGTTTTACCAATGTTGATCATTAATTATTCCTTATAATCATTTTTAAATTTAATTAGATTAATAATTTCTTGTTTATCTTTTTCTGATAAATTATCGAATCCTCTCGCAAATACTTGATTATTCATATCAATTTCTTTTTCTTCTGAAATTATTTCTTCCATAGTAATTCCATATAGTCTAGAAAATTTATATAATTCATCGGACTTAATAAATCGTTTACCGTTTTCTATGTTTACAATTATGTTTCTAGTTAAATTTAGTGTAGATGCAACCTGTTCTTGTGTTAATCCTAAAAATTCTCTAGCAGCCCTTAATTTTTCTCCACAACTTTTCATTTTCCTTCACCTCTACGTATTAGATTATAGCATAACATGTTGAATTATTCAACTATATAGTATATTATATGTTGAATTTTAAATTATTTTACAAATTATCAATAATGTTTTTTTTATTTAATTTTTCTATTTAACTTAATTTAAAAAAATCAGGCTTTGTGTCTGATTTTGAAAATTTTACTAAGTATGTAGTAGAACAGTACTCCAAGTATTCCTCCAGTGGTATCGATTAAAGAATCACTAAATTGTCCTGTTCTTCCTGGAACAAATGTCTGATGAAATTCATCACTACAAGCATATAAGAAGCAAATTAGAATTGAAAAGAAAATTGCTTTTTTTAATGAAACGTTGCTTAATCTAAAAGCATTTAATAGAAGTAAAACTAAAACGAAATATACACTTGCATGCATACATTTTCTAAGTGGATAATTTAAATATTCTACTACCTGATTCATTTTCTTTTCAGATGGATGTTTATCTGTTAGACCCACTTTATTTGTAGTATTTACAGTAGTTTCTATTATCTTATTGATTGTACCCTCACTTTTATTATTAGATTCTGTACTAGGCATACTTGAAAACCAAAAGATAACTCCCATCCATAGGATAACCAAAATCCAAGAAATGTCCCTTAAATATTTATTTTTCTTTTTTTCCATTTACAATTACACTCTTTTTAGCAAGAACTTCTGCTCTTTTTTTTCTTGCTTTTTCTAGCATTTCTTCTGCATCTATATTTTTTGGATTTTTTGGATCTTTCGCACTAAAATTATCAGGTTTTAATAATTCCAATTTTTTTTCTTCATTACTCATTTCTTTCATCCCCTTTTATGGTTCTCTCCATAGTATAAGCATGTTTTAAAAATTGAATATATGGATATATATAATTTTCAGCAAAAACAGCAAGTTCATCTTTATCTTTTCCGAATGCTTTCTTTTCCATAGCATCTATTTGAAGAAGAAACGCAATATCCTTTGTTTCCACTTTTTCCGCTAATCCTATATACTGATATATGTCGCTTTTCTTTTTATTGTTTCTCCAAAAGAAATTTTTATCTATTTCATTCTTAGTATCAAAAAAAACATAAGTATCAATATTTTCTTTTAATATTTTCAAAAAATAGTAATTCTTATTCTTAGTGTATTCTACTAATAATTCTTTTTTTGCACTACTTGTTCTTTTTTTACTTTTTCGACTAATCATAGTACATTTTCTTTTTTTACCATCTTCGTGAAACTGTTGAATCACAGAGATTCTTGATTCACAATTAGTAACATCTTTTAAAACCTTGTACATTGATGCTGTAACAAGTACAGAAGCATATTCAAAGATTCCTTTTCCTGATTTATTGTTACTGTTTACATAATCATCTAATGCTGTAGTAGCAGTTATAATCTCATTCAAAATTAAGTCAGAATTTCTTTGAACTTGATATTTATATTTTTTATAGTTTCCAATGAGATAAAAGTAAATCTCAATCATTATCATTATTATCAAGATAATGGCAAAACTAGTCCAGTAAGATTTTTCATAAAAGTCCGTCATTACTAATGTCATAAGTATGATTATGATTGCATGTACCCATTCAACAGATATTTTATATATAAACTTTAAACCTATAAAAAATATATTTTCTTTATCTTTATTTCTATTCAACCAATTATAAAGTCTGTTAATCATAATGTACACTCCCTTTTACATTGTAACAAATATAACAAACTTTTAATATATTTTATATTGTTAAATTTGAAATATTTGTCGAATAAAATTTAGTTATAGAAAAAATATCCTGGTAGGATATTTAGTCTCTAGCAAATATATCTCTTGTATAAACTTTATCTTTACAATCCTGAAGCTCTTCTTCTAAACGATTTGCTACAATGATATCACTTATATTTTTAAATTCATCAAAATCTTTTATAACTTTTAAATCTGCAAATGTATTGCTATCTAAAGTTGGTTCATAGATGATAATTTCAACATTATTTTGTTTTAGTAATTCGATAATACTTTGAATAGCACTTGCTCTAAAATTATCTGAGTCTGTCTTCATTGTTAAGCGATAAATTCCGACTGTTTTTGGATTTTTCTTTAAAATCATACTAGCTATATGTTGCTTTCTTGTATCATTTGATTTTACAATTGCTTCTATCATATTTTCTGGAATATCTTTATAGTTTGCTAGTAATTGTTTTGTATCCTTTGGTAGGCAATATCCACCATATCCAAAGGATGGATTATTATAATGTGTTCCAATTCTTGGATCAAGACCAATACCATCGATAATATCCTTTGTATTTAATCCTTTTAATTCTGCATAAGTATCTAATTCGTTGAAGTATGCAACACGAAGAGCTAAATAAGTATTTGCGAATAGTTTTACTGCTTCTGCTTCTGTTGAGTTCATAAATTTTACTTGAATATCTTTTTTGATTGCTCCTTCTTTTAAAAGATTAGCAAATTCTTCTGCACGTTCTGATTTTTCTCCGACAATAATACGTGATGGATATAAGTTATCATAAAGTGCTTTTCCTTCCCTTAAAAATTCAGGTGAGAACATAATATTATCAATGTTATATTTCTTCTTCATATTTTCAATGAAACCAACCGGAATTGTTGACTTTATAACCATAGTTGTATCAATTCCTAAACTTGTTACTTTTTCAATAATATCTTCTACACTAGACGTATCAAAATAGTTAAGTTCATCATCATAATTTGTTGGAGTTGAAATTACTATAAATTTTGCTCCAGTGAAGGCTTCTTTAAAATCTAAAGTGGCCTTTAAGTTTAATTCTTTATTTTGAAAGAATTCTTCTATCTCTTTATCTCTGATTGGAGATATACGGTTATTAATCATATCAACCTTTTCTGGTATTACATCAAGTGCAACTACCTCATGATTTTGACTAAGTAATGTGGCGATTGATAGACCAACATAACCTGTACCTGCTACTGCTATTTTCATAGTTTATTTCCCCTAGATTTTGTTATTAATATATCCATCTGTTGCTTTATCGTTATGAATTATCTTGGCTGGATTTCCGATTACAATACTATTACTTGGAACATCAAAATTAATAAAACTATTTGGTGCTATTAAAACATTGTTTCCAATCTCAATATTTCCAACGATAACCGCATTAGTTCCAATCCACACTTCATTCCCAATTACTGGAGTACCTTTTCTCTTACCACGATTTTCTACTCCAATAGTTACACCTGTTGCTATATTACAATTCTTTCCAATTATTACATTGGGATTTATAATAATGCGTCCATAGTGACCAAAGAAAACTCCGAATCCTATTTGAACTTTTTGCGGAATTTGAAACTGATATTTTCTTTCATAACGTTTATATTGTATGTAGTTAAATATTAAACAAAGTTTTCTTTTTTCTTTCACCTTGCGGTAATACTTAATAAATTTTAAGTCTGGTTGCATTTTTAATTTTTCTTTTAAACTCAATTTGTATTTTCCATAATATCTATATATATCATATTTAAAATTATTTTTCATTTTTTTACCCTCTTTAACGTAACTGATAATATTTGATTTAGCATATTTATCACAAATTTATCTTTTAGAACTATTAATGTTAAAAGATAAACAACACTCCCAAGACAAATTATCAAAAATGTTGATAACATAGTAGGTCTTAAGAATTGACTCATTCCACTCAATACCGCAAACATCACTACCCCTGCAATAAAATATTTTCTAGATGTTCGGAACACTGGCTTTAAATCTAATTCTTTTCTAATAAAATATATCTCAACAACGATTCCAACTAATTCAGCAACTACGGACGAAATTGTGGCTCCAATAGCTGTATATTTTGGAATTAGGATTAAATTACCCAAAAAATTAAATACCGCTGAAGCCACTACTGCATAAGTGTATTTATTTTGTTTTTTAGTTGAAACTAAATACTGTTGACCTAATACATTAGCTAGACCTATTAAAACTGCAATCGGTGAACATACTTTTATTAGAAGAGATACTTCCTCAAAACCATTTCCAAAAAACCATGGTACAAGGTTATCTGCTACTACAATTAATCCAAACATTATAGGAATTGATAGAAACCAAACTAGATTAAAACTTCCATAAATATATTTTACTAACCTCTGTTTATCACCTTTGTGATTAACATTAGATATTCTTGGTATCATTACTGTCCCAATTGCTGTAACTATGGTTATTGCTAAGCGTGTTATTTTTTGTGATTGCTCATAGAATCCAACTTGACTAATATCATTTACAAGAATTCCTAACATTGTTTTATCGAGTACATTATATATTGACATAGCTACTTGTGGAATTAGCAATAAAAGCATAGGTTTTAAGTGTCTTTTTGGAGAAATTTTATTAACCTTTTTGATATGTTTCTTTAATCCAATCCAAAGTGATAGATTTCCAATTAAATTAGATAAAGCATAAATTAAGACGTAAATCCAAATATCATTCGGTCCTTTAATAAAAATAAAGATAGATGAAATACTAATGCATTTTATTGTCATATTTTTCAACACAATTTTACCAAAATCTTCCATCCCTTGGTAAAACCATGTAATATCAATCATACTAGCAAAAATTTCTAATAATAGTATTCTATAATACATATCGTATTTATTGGTTATACAAAAAGTAATGAAAAAAATTATTGAAGTTATCAGAAAAGAAATAAGTCTAATTATCAATATTTCTTTAAAAGCTTTGCTTTTAGCTAATTCATCATCCTGATAACAGGCTATTTCTCTTTGGGCATACATATTAGTTCCTAATGCACCCATTAATACAAAATAAGATACAATAGATAAAGTATAACTGTATATTCCAATTCCCTTCGCACCTAAAATCCTAGATAAATAAGGAGTTGTTATTATAGGTAATAAAATTGCAACTATTTGATATAGAAGATTATATATGTAATTTTTCTTTAAGTTTCTTTTATTCATTTTAATCACCTGATTCTAACTTTTTATACTTTTAAGAATTTCAAACGTTTTTTCATTTAGCATTGCTAAAGCTATTGCTAATATTCCATAATAATGAAATTCAAAATGTCCATGTAGGCTTAAACCACTAGCCAAAAGTAAAATCATGGGCAATATTCCAATCCTACTATCTTTTCTCATAATTGTTTTTAGCATTTTTACAAACATCCATAAAAACATGCAAACTGTTGGAATCATTCCAAAAGCACATATGGTTTCGATGTAAATGTTATGGCATTTATTAAGAATGCTTATGCCATTTGTTGTAAATGGAGCTAAATATTCCTTATAAGGCATAGCAACAAATAATGATGTCCACCTATTAGATAATAATTCTACATAGTGATTTGTGATGGCATTTCTTCCAGTCCATAAATCTGCCGAAGAAAATCGTAATAGATAATTATTTATAATAGTATTACTAGAATTTTTCAATATAAAATCTAACCCCATAGTGACAGTTAATATACTAACAACCAATAGTAGAAATAGGAATAAAATTGTTTTTTTGCTTTTTCCATTTTTTAATGACACTAATATAAAGTATAAGAAAAATGCAAGAACAATAAGAATAATACCAGTTTTCGAATATGTTAAGATCACAAATGTCATCATTATTAGAATCTGAATATATCTGTTAAATTTAAATTCATTTATATAATAATTCAGTACTAAATTTGCAGCAATAAGGATTGATGCAAATTGTGCATAAAATACAGAATCACCTACTAATCCTGCAAATCTAGTAACTATATGGTTTTCTGATAAATATATATATGATTTTGTATAAATAGAAAGATTATTTTGTAGCATATAATATCCAATAAAAGATGACAAAATGAAGGATAACGTAAAATATTTGACAATAGTAGGAATTTGTTTATATAGAAAATTTTCTTTATAAGAAAAGATTGGTATGCTTATTAATAGTGCCCATTTAGCTAAAGCTACATAATCTGCACTTGATAATCTTAGTAAGATCAATAATATAAATAATAGTATTTTTTTTCCATTGATAGTTTTGCTTCTAAAAAAATATTTAAAAATAAATATAATAATATATAAATAATATAGACTAGTTGTTCCAATTTTTCCTGTAAATAGATTGAAAAATGGTAATGCTGTAAATAGCATGACGATGTTATTTTCTAGACTAGTAAACAAAAAAAGAAAGAAAAGAATTATAGATAATAAGAGATTTATAGTAGGTCCAAAAAAAATATGACTAATTCCTAATAATAAGAGAATAAAAAGTTCAATTTTCATTATTTTTTGAGATTTAATAATCATACTATTTTTCACCTAAAACTTATATGTTTGTAAATACATCGATGCACTTTGTTCAATACTGAAAAAATTTTTTTCTTTCTTTGTATTTTTATAAAATTTTTCTCTCATTTTTTTATCCGTTAACAATGCAAATAAACCTCTTGCCATACCATCTACGTCTCCCTTTTTGACTAAAATACCTGTTTCATTATTATCTATAATCTCATTATTTCCTCCTACATCTGTACAAATGATTGAAATTCCAGAAACTTTCGCTTCAATAAGAGATATTGACAACCCCTCCCAATCTGAGGACATAACATATATTTGATTTTGTTTCAAAATTTCTGGGATATTAGAGGATGTACCCATTAATTTACATTTTTCTAAATTATTTTCATAAATATAGTTTTGCAATAAAGATTCTAAATTTCCTGTTCCATATATTTTTAATTCTGGAATTGGAATTCTTTCTATTTTACATTTATCTATTAATTGTTTATAAGCCTGTAATAATAATATATGATTTTTCTGCTTTGTTAATCGTCCTACTGCGATAATAGAAATATTTTCTTCTTTAACATTCCTTGTTATATCATACTTTATAACATCAATTCCATTGTAAATTTGTACAATCTTGCTATCTTTAACCTTTAAATCTCTTTTTATTACAGATGATACACATTTTGCAATTGAAACATATTTTTTTATTCTAAAATTCAGAAAGTATCTATGGATGTATTTTTTATTAATAATACTATTGTGAATAGTTTCATAAATCTTCACTCTTCTAAAAAAAAGTGATGATGTAATATTAAAAGTAACGCTTTCTAAATGACAGTGGATAACGTCAGGATGAAATTGATTAAAAAGTGAATTAATTCTAATCATCATATTGATTCTTCCCATAAATCCATTAGTTTTTGAAATTCTTTTTACCCGAATTTTATGTTTTTCTAATTCATTAATATATTTTTCTTCAAATTCTACTGCTTTTAAATCATTCTTGTATAATTTTTTTGAATCATGAACTGCCCAAAGCTGGATTTCAATGTTTTTGTCGATGTCTTTCATTTTTTCTACTAAATTTTTTACAAAGACTTCTGCTCCTCCAGCATTACAGCAATGAATGACATGAACTAGTTTCATCTTACACTGCCCCCATTTTTTATTAAATTATTTGTGAATTTTTCTAAAACTTTTGAACAATCATAATTATCAGAAAGCACTTTAGACTTTTTCTTAAATTCTTTAATTTTAGTCTTATCCATAATTTTTAAAACTTTATTATAAAAATCATCATAATTATCAAATTTGAATATATAACCATTTTCTCCATCTAAGATATACTCGCTTGCATATTTCCAATTAGCTGCAACAATTGCTAATGAAGAAACATAGGCATCTATAATCGTTCCTGGCAAACCTTCATTAAAAAAATGTGTAGGAAATAATAAAACATCATATTTAGACAATTCTTCATATTCTATAATTCCATTTGGAGTAATCTCCCCTTTATAATTAATATTATTAGTAAACATTTTTTGAATTTGCTGTAAATAATTCGAATCACATTGACCAATAATATCTAAGGTTGCAATATACTTACTTTCTCTCCTTTTATTTATTTCATTCACTACACGTATTGCCTCTTCTATTCCTTTTTTCTGAATAACTCTAGCCCAAAAAACAAATTTTATTTCCAAAGAATCATTATAATTATTTTTGAATGGCTTTAAAACTCGAAAATTATTCATTTTCTCAACATTTTTTAAGCCCATATCTACTAATTGATGATACATTTCGAAAGATTCAACGAATATTTTCTTGATGTTTATATAATTTTTTATATCATAAATTCCTTGCTTTATTTTGTCACCTAAAACTCCACCAGCAACAAAATAATATATATCTTTTTTATAATGAATAATTCTTAAAAATTTTAATAATTTTGCTGCTCCAGGAGAAGAGGAGCATACTATTATACAATCCGTTTTTCTTAGTGATTTTAAAATATTATATGAAATTTTAATAATGTTTTTTGAATAATTATCTGTATCAATTGATATTAAAACAATATCTTCTAGACTTGTTAAATACTCTTCTAACATTCTGCACTTTATTGTTACTCCATCTAATCTGTTCTTAATTTTAGAGGTGGATGAAGCTAAAAGGACTTTAACTCCTTTTGATTTTTTAATATCCAATTTTTTTGCATACTCTAAATCTTTTTCAATTGGTGTAAACGGAGTTAATCCTCCTGCTGGTGTAAATGTTAATTCTCCAAAATAAATAGTTCCATCTACGTTATATAAATCCACTCTAACGAATTGAAAATCTTCAGATAACTTTTCTGCAATTTCAATCATCTTATTAAAATTTTTTGGTTTAGAAAATTCTTTTGGATAATTTTTATAGTTTCCTTTTCTTATATTTAATAAATTCCAATTCAAATCATAAAAGTTCATTCTATGATCCTCAAATCGATCAAAATCCACTTCT
>CATLHA010000032.1 GCA_949948745.1 uncultured Caryophanales bacterium | reverse complement strand
TAAAATAATTGTATAAATAATTAATATGATTGTCTATATAATAATCACACCTGTCTACATTCCCCCTCTCATTGTCTACTTTAAGTTTACCAGTACACTACTTTTTTTGTTTTATTAAGTTTACTTTGTGTTAACTTTTTGTTGCAAAAATGCCTGGGGGGGGGTATTATATAGATATAAGATAAGATGGAGGACTAGAATATGAAGAAGATAGTAGAGAAAATAAGAAAAAAGCCAATCATAATCTTGCCAATTTTCGCAAGTGTTTTTTTAGTAGTATTGTTTATTACGTTTAGTTTAAATACATATTCACTTCCAGTAGAAAGTATCTCTTTTCCATCTAGTAGTTTAAGTTATGAAGAAAAGGTTCCAGGAGCATGGAACGTAACAAAAAGTGCCAAATTAACAAATAAAGGGAAAGTAAGAGTAACAATCGATATGGATACTCTATCTTTATATAATAATGAAGCAAAAGATGTTATTTTAGTATTAGATACTTCAATTCAAGAAAATCTAGAAGAAATCAAACAGAATACAATAGAATTTACAAATCAAGTATTATTAAATACAGATAATAGGATGGCATTGATTACTTATGATGAAGAGTCTATTATAAAATCTAGTCTAACCAGTGATAAAGAAACAATCTTAAATGAAGTTAATAATTTAAGTAGTCAGAAAAAGATGAGAAGTTATTATCAAGCACAATTAAATATAGAGAATATTTTAAAAGAATATCAAGAAGAAACAAAAGAAGTAGAAGTATTATTCTTAATTAGTGGATATCCAAATGCGGATTTACCAAATCATGAGAATTATTATAAATATTTAAAAAGTAAATATCCAGAAGTAAAAATAAAAGGAATTCAATATGAAATGGGAGATAGTATATTGTCACCAGTTACAAGAATATCAGAAGAACAATACATATCAGATCAAAGTAATTTAAGTAATGTACTATTAACAGCGTCAGGATTAACAGAACAATATGAGAAAATGGAAGTAGTAGAAGAAATCAATGATGAATATTTTAATATAATAAAAGCAACACCACAAGAAGGAGAAGCAAGAGTAGAAAATAATAAAGTAATATGGAACTTAGATAAATTATATACAGGAAAGAAAGGAAAACTAACAATAGATTTAGAAATCAAAGAAGAACAAGAGAAAAACAGTAATTTAATAACTGTAAGTAAAAAACAAGAAGTTACATATAAAATAGGAACAACAGAGGAAACAGTAAGTAGTACTTTAACACCAAAGTTATATATGACTTATCAAGTAAGTTATAAAGGAAATGAACCAGAAGGATGTACAATAGAAAACTTACCAAGTAGTGAAAGAAAATGGGCATATGAAATACTAGAAGCCAATAATAATCCAACATGTAATGGATATCAATTTTTAGGATGGAAAGCAACAAATGAAGAAGTAGAAGAAATAAGTAAAACACAATTTAGGATGCCAGAAAAAGATATTGAATTAGTAGGAGAATGGGGAAAGGTAACAATTAATAAGAGTATGGATGGAGAAGTGCAACCAGAGTCAACTACGATTAAGGGAGAAAGTATCTTACAAATCATGCAAGATAATGAATTACCAGAAGAATACTATACATTTGAAATAGAAGGAACAGAAGAAAAGTATCCAGTTCATATTATTCATTATGAAGAAAATCAAGAGTGGTTAAATAAACAAGAAGCGAGTGAAGATGGAACAATTCCACAAGAAGTAATGACATTTGGTAATGAAGAAGATGTATCTGATGGAAATGAATATGCAAAAAAAATGGTAATTGTTAAAGTAAATGGAGATTTAACTATTGGTAATAATGTATTAGTACAACCATATTACACACAATATGGGGGACCAAAAGGTTTCTTATTATATGTAACAGGAAAACTAACAAATAATGGAACAATAGATAACTCTCATGGAGCCTATGCCGAAGGACAAGATGTATACTTATGGCATAACACAGATGGAACTTATGAATATGTGCCAAAAGAAGGAGCTAGTGGAGCACCAGACAGTACAAGTGCCACTGGGAATTCTGGAAGTTTAGGAACAGGACGACAAACAGGTGGTGGAGGTTCTGGAGGAGCCTATGGAAAAGCAGGATCATTAGGAACAAGCTATTCAGGAGGAACTGGAGGAGGAGCTGGTAGCGGAGGAACTGCAGGTTCTATTAATGGAGGCCTTGGTGGTCTTGGAACTGGAGGACGTGATAGTTATCAAAATAGGAATTATTATGGATCATCAGGTGTAGGAAATCCATCAGGAAGCACAGGAGATTATGGGGTAAGATCTAATAATGGTACGGGAGGACTTCTAACAATCTATGCAGAGGTATATGAAAATAATGGAGTAATATCGGCAAACGGTACAACAGCAAGGTCTTATTCGTCATATTCTTATGGTGGAGGATCCTCAGGTGGTGGAAGTATCAATATTTTTGCAAACCAAAATATGGTGACTAGTCAAGCAAATGCAACAATATCAACTAATACAAGATATCAAGAAATAAAAGGAAGCACATTTGAGTTTGGTGGTTCTTCAATAGGAACATCTTCTAAAGGAGGTTCTGGAGGTGAAGGAACAGTAAGTATTGGAAAAATAATTGATGGACAATATTATGATTTAACTGATGCAATCGATATAGATAGGGAAACATATAAAGAAAGAGTCGCAATTAAAGGAGAAAGTTTATTAAAGATAGTAGAGAGTAATGATTTAAATAATGGTTATTATTATTTTTCAGTAACAGGAAAACATGAAGAAACAGATGAAGAAGGAAATAGTAAGCAAGTAGAATCAAAAGAAATTTATCCAGTTCATTTTATAAACTATGATGGAAATCAAGAATGGATGGAAAATCAAACATTTGGAGATGAGCATGATATAGGAACAGCAAGTGATTACGCACAAAACATGGTAATCGTAAAAGTAAATGGAGATTTAACCATAGGAGAGAATGTATTAGTACAACCATACTATACAGAATATGGAGGACCAAAGGGATTTTTATTATATGTAACAGGGAAGTTAACAAATAATGGAACAATAGATAATTCTCATGGAGCCTATGCCGAAGGGCAGGATGTATATTTATGGAAGAATGTTGACGGAACTTATGAATATGTTCCTAAAGATGGTGCTAGTGGAGCACCAAATAGTACAAGTTCACAAGGAATAAATGGTATCACTGGCACAGGGCGTCAAACAGGTGGAGGAGGATCTGGTAGCCAATCTGGAAAAGCAGGAAGTGCAGGAACAAGTTACTCTGGAGGAACCGGAGGAGGAGCAGGAGGTGCAGGAACAGCAGGATCGCCAAATGGTGGACTTGGAGGAACAGGACATGGACATCGCGATGGATATCAAAATAAAAATTATACAGGTTCGCCAGGAGTAGGAAACCCATCTGGTGGCCTAGGAACTTATGGTGTAGCGTCTCCAAATGGAACTGGAGGATTACTAACAATATATGCAGATTATTATGAAAATAATGGGATAATCTCTGCTAGTGGAACAACTGCGACTGCTGCTGTAGATGGTGGAGGATCATCTGGTGGAGGAAGTATCAATATATTTACTAATCGAGACACAGTAACTAATCAGGCTAATGCTACACTATCAACATCTACTAGATATGAAGAAGTAAAAGGAAATACATCTGGATTAGGTGGTTATGCATCTGGAACAAGTTATAAAGGTGGTGCAGGAGGGGCAGGTGCAGTTAGTATAGGAAAAATAATAGATGGTCAATATTATGATTTAACTGATGCAATTGATAAAGATAGAGAATCTTATATAGAAGGCAGGTCTATTAAAGGAGATAGTATATTAAAAATATTACAAGAAAATGATTTAAAACAAGAATATTATTATTTTTCAGTCACAGGTAAACATGAAGAAAAAGATGAGGAAGGAAATAGTAATCAAGTAGAGTCTAAAGAAATATATCCAGTCCATTTTATCAATTATGAAGGAAACCAAGAATGGTTAAATAAGCAGGAAACAAATGAAGATGGAAGTGTCCCACAGGAAATTATAACTTTTGGAGATGAAAAAGATGTAGGGACATCATTAGATTTTGCACAAAACATGGTAATCGTAAAAGTAAATGGAGATTTAACAATTGGAGAAAACGTAACAGTTGGCCCATATTATGATGAAAACTATGGAGGACCAAAGGGATTATTGTTATATGTAACAGGAAAACTAACAAATAATGGAACAATCGATAATTCTCATGGCGCTTATGCAGAAGGACAAGATGTATACTTATGGAAGAATGCTGATGGAACTTATGAGTACGTGCCTAAAGAGGGAGCAGTAGGTGCAGAAAACAGTAGTGGAATTGGGAATACAGGTATAGCTGGAACAGGACGTCAAACTGGTGGAGGAGGTTCTGGAGCAGCTTCTGGAAAAGCAGGAGGACCTGGGACAAGTTATTCTGGTGGACCAGGAGGAGGAGCAGGTTCAGGTGGTACAGCAGGTTCTTCTAATGGTGGTACTGGTGGTTTTGGAACAGGAGGACGTGATGGATATCAAAATAGAAATTATTATGGTTCCTCAGGTGTAGGAAACCCTTCGGGAGAAGCAGGAAGTTATGGTGTAAGATCTAATCATGGTACAGGAGGACTTTTAACAATTTATGCAAATGATTATGAAAATAATGGAATGATTACTGCAAATGGAACAACAGCAAAATCTTATAGTAATTATTCTTATGGTGGAGGATCATCTGGTGGTGGAAGTATCAATATATTTACTAATCGAAATACAATAACAAAAAATGATGATCTATCAACATTATCAAATATTAAGAAGGAAGAAATAAAAGGAAATACATTCGAATTTGGTGGTTCCTCAATAGGAACATCTTCTAAAGGAGGAGCAGGAGGACAAGGAACTGTAAGTATAGGCAAGATAATAGATGGACAATATTATGATTTGGTAGATGCTATAGAAAAGGATAAAATGAAATTTATAATGAATGTTGAACCAGATAAAATTGTGGAGGGAGAAAGTATTTTACAAATTTTATCAAATAATAATTTGAAAACAGGATATTATTATTTTTCTATAAAAGATGAATTTTATCCAGTACATCTTATTAACTATGATGAAAGTCAAGAGTGGATAGAAAATCAAACATTTGGAGATAGTACTGATGTAGGAAGTGAAAATAAAGAAGCTTATAATATGGTTATTGTTAAGGTGAATGGAGATTTGACTATTGGAGATGGAGTAACTATATCTCCAATAGCTGGATATGGAGGGCCAAAAGGATTCTTATTATATGTTACAGGTAAATTAACAAATAATGGGACAATTAGTAGTACAGGTAAAGGTGCTTATGCTGAAGGTGAAAATGTATACTTATGGAAAAATGTTGACGGAACTTATGAATATGTACCAGCTAAAGGAGCTACTGGTGGATTAGGAACTAGTACTTCTAGTGATGTTGGAATTAATGGGAATTCTGGAACTAATGGAGAAAATCGCCAAACTGGTGGTGGAGGAAGTGGTGGTAACACTTATTCATCATATAGTAGTAGTGCAACTATTGGAGGAGCTGGTTCTAGTGGAACAAGTTACTCTGGTGGTGCTGGTGGAGGTAGTTCTAATCACGGATGGAAAACTGATAATAATGCTAACGCTTTAGGAACTGTTGGAGGAAACTGTTATGGGGTTAATAGTGGTAATTTGTGCCAAACAGGAGTAGGTGTTACAACAGGAATTATCAGTGGGTATGGAGCTAAGCAAACAAATTTGGGAACAGGAGGACTTTTGATAATATATGCTAACGATTTAATAAATGAAGGAATCATTGAATCGAATGGGGTCTCTCCAGCTGCTGTTAATGATCGTGCCTACACCTATGGAGGAGCTAGTGGTGGAGGAAGTGTTAATATCTTCTATAAGACACTGACAAATAATGGAAATGTAACAGCTAGTGGGGGTATAGGTAGACGTGGATACACTGCTATCGCTAGAAGAACTAACACCTCAGGTAATGGAGGAAATGGATCTATCACCTATACTCAAATAGATGTAGGAACTCCTTCTACTCAGTCTATAGAGAAATCTTTAACTCCAACTCCAGAAATTAAACTAGATAATACAAACTGGTCTACTAGTAAAGAAATATCTATTACATATCCAACAGGTGATTATATAAATCAATATAGTATAGATTTAGGTACTACTTGGAATATATATACTAGTCCAATTACTTTAAGTGAACCAACTACAGTTCTTTCTAGAAGTATAGATTCTTCTGGTAATGTGGTATCAAGTAGTAGCTTCAAGGTAACTAGTATTGATAATATCGAACCTGAAATAACGTTAGAACTTCCAGAAGAAATAACTGTGGGAGAAGAATATCTTCTTCCTACAAGTTATAAGGTGGGTAATAGTGGAGGAAAACCAATTTGTAAAGTAGAAGAGAATACTATTACGAATACCAAAGAACTTATTTCTGGAAGTTATACAATAGCTTGTACTATAGAAAATGGATTAGGAGTTAGTAAAAATATCAATAAAAATATTTTAGTAAAAGAAGTAGAAGTAGCTAGTGAGTAGGTGGATTAATGAACAAGATAAAAGATATAATAAGGAACTTAAATAAAAGTCAAAAAAAGAAAATACTAGGAGGAATCTTATGTTTCTTCCTAGCGATTCTCTTAATTGGTATTGGAGTAAGCTTTTCTGATCCTAATAGTAGTTACTTATCTGATCAAACAGTAGATGATTTAGAATTTAAAAATGCAAATTTAGTATATGAAAATGGAGTTAGTAAATATAAAGTAGAAGTAACCAATAGTCTAACAATCAATTATTCTTTAAAAACAATAAATATTATCTTTAAAGATAGTGATGGTAATGAGATTGAAACATTAACTGGATATCTAGGGGATACACTAACACCAAAAGATGTAAAATTACTAGATGTATCGATTGACAAAGAACTAACAGATATCGTTAGTATTGAGTATATGATTAACAAATAAATAAAAATCACAATAAGTCTAATGACTTTATTGTGATTTTTACTTTTTGATATGATTTTTGAAATTTTTAATATTTCTATAAGTACCAAAGGCTATTTTATATATGTAATAAAATGGTTTATCTACAATTAAATCAAATTCTCCTAATAACTCTACAACTTGTCCCCCAAAATCTCTTTTGAATGAATAAAGTCCATATAGAGGATTTTCTTCTCTAAAGTCACCAGTAATCCCATAGAAATTATATCTTTCATAGTTATTTTCAATCGCATACTTTACTCCAGCCCAATGTACAGTATAAGCTGATTGAAATTCCATAAATTTTGCATAAGATCCACCTACTAGTGAAAGTACCTCATTTCCATAAATTAAGAATAATATTCCTCCTAATGGAATGATATCTCCATTTTCTTTGTTAAGTTTTTCAATTTTTTCAAGTTTTTTATTTAATCGATTGATATTATTTTGATTTTCTTGTTGTTTTGCATGATACTTTTTCTCATTCATTTTTGCTGGATTTTCATTATATTTCTTTTCTCTATCTTTCATTTCTTTTTGATTATCATCAATTTCTTTTTTTATTTCATTCATTAATTCTTTAGAGTGCAATTCTGCGATTAATATTTTTAGTATTCCCTTTTCTCCACCCAAATGTTTATACATTTCTTGGTAGTAACTTAGTGGTCTATCGATAAATTCTCGTCTTTCCCCAGTGTGTGCCATAATATCTTTGAATAAGGGAAGCTCTTCTTCACTAATTTCTCTTGTTTTAATGCATTCTCGTTCATTTTTTCTTAAAATTTGTCTTGTTTTTGGATCCATTTCCTTCATGACATCTTCTATGGTTCTATCTTTGGTTGTTGTTGTAAAAATCCAACGTGGTTGTAATGTATCCTGCATTAAATTAAAACCAAAATGTTCATATCCTAATTTGATTAAATTATCGAAAGAAGCTTGATTGTCTTCTCCATTTTCTACAACTTTTCCATTAATATCTCTTTCTTTATATGATACATAAGGATCAATCTTAATGAATATCCCTTTTTCTTTTTTTACATATTTTTTTATTTCTTCTGTAAATTCCTTTAATAAAGAATAATTATTATAATCTATTAAAAAACCTCTTGGAGAATAAAACATATTTTTTTTAATTGGTGTCATCTTGGAAAGAAGTAAACATCCAGCCTTTATATTTCCTTTTTCATCTACTAATCCTAATAGATGACTTTTCCAACCATTTTTTTCCTTTAACTCTCCCCATTCCTTTGTTTGATGAAAACTGATTTGTGGATGAGTATCCGCAAAAGCTTTGAATTTTTTTTCTGTTAATGTTACAAGTTTCATAATTACCTCTTTCCAGTTTTTTTTGCGATATTTTTAATTATATTTCTATAGATTGGAACAAGTCTTGTAAAGATGAAGTACATTGGCTTATTTAAAATCAGATCGAACTCTCCGACAAATTCTACATAGTCTCCACCAAATTTTTTCTTGAATTCATGAAGTCCTAGTAAAGGGTTTTCTCTTCTTAAATCTCCAATAGTACCAAATTGATCATAAATTTTAATTCCTTTATTATAATAGTATTTAATATGTTCTTTATATGTTTCATAATTTGTATATGTTTCTGATAATACATTATGATTTCCTGCATATAAAACCCAAGCCTTATCTCCATATTCTATAATGAAATGTCCACTTAATGTGATGATATTTCCATATTCTCTTTTATCCTGTTTATATTTTTCAATATCGGATTCCAATTTTGTAATTCTTTTTTCCATTTCCATTTTCTTTGACTTTTCACTTTTACTTAGGACTTCTTTTTGAAGTGGAATTAATTCATTTTTTATTTGCTCTACAGTTTGT
This sequence comes from uncultured Caryophanales bacterium, assembly GCA_949948745.1. GTDB lineage: Bacteria > Bacillota_I > Bacilli_A > RF39 > UBA660 > Alloscybalousia. Next base: position 8,826 of record CATLHA010000032.1, on the reverse strand, counting down.
TTTTGAATCTTGATAATTTTATCTAGATTTACTTTTCCAAGAAATAAATTGCATGAATTGTCTTTATTCCAAATTTCATATAAGCTTTCATAGTACTTTTTATTGTGTGTGATAAAATCTTTTCTATTTTCAGTTAGAATCATTAATTGGTAGAAATCTTCAATATCTTCTTTATTCCCAATGGATACATTGACATTTAAATCTTCTGCTTTTTTGATTCTTTGTTTCGTAGTTTTAGAAAAATTAGACTCAATTTTCTCCCAATCTTTATTAAAATCAATTCTAAAAGTGTATCGTGGTTGCATTGTTTCAAAGTTTTTTGTGAACCCTAAATGCTTATATCCTAATTTTTTTAGATTATTTAGTATTTTATTCTCTTTCTCTATAAGAACTTGTCCATTATTATCTTCTTGATGGTAAATATTATCTGGGTCAATTTTAATAAATATGGCTTTTTTCTTTTTTGCATAAATTTTTAACTCTTCTGTAAATTTGGATAAAAGTTCTTTGTCCTCAAAGTCAATTACATATCCACGTGGCGCATATAAATAACAATATCCTAGTGGCAGTTTTTTTTCTAATAGTAAGGATGCTGCTACTAATTCATTCTTTTCATTTTCCAAACCAACGTAATGTGGGATTAAGTGTTTTTCTTTTTTTGAAAATTCTCCCCAAGCATAACTTTGTAGGAAATGTGACTTTTTGTGCCCTTTTACAAATTTTTCATATTTTTCCTTTTTGATATCTTCTATAAAGCTCATGTTATCACCATTTTTATTATACCACGTATTTGAAAACATAAAATAAAATGTTGGACTGATTAAAAAATAATTAATATAAAATACGATAATATAGAATTTATTACGAAAAGTCATTGAAAATATCGCAAATAAGATGTAATAAAATGTAAACTATAAAAAAATTATTGCCAAATATTTTTTTCCCTCATTAATTCTTCTTTATTAAAATGTAATTATTTATATAAGTGCACGAAAAATACTTAATATTCTTTAAATATTTACTATATACTAATTCTGAGTTTTATTTTTTTACTGAAAATTGGCTGAAAATTTTTTCGGCCAGTTAATTTTTGGGGTATAATATAAATGAGGGTATAAGATTATATATTATTCATAATATTACAATTAAATGATTGAAGAGGTAATATACTTATGAAAGTAAAAAGTGATGCAGTATATTCCATTTTATTTCAAAATATAATGTTTAAAATAGGGCAATTGATGTTGATGATTATTTGAAATTTATGAATTAATTATTGTTTAGTCCTGAATAAGGATTAAGCAGTTAAAAAAGCATATAAAAAGTTAATAAAAGTATAGCAAACTTAAACAATCTGTTGTATATTTATATTGTGGTTATTGTAGTTAGGAGAAAGATTATACAAAAATATAGTGCATTTTTGTATATTATGTTATGATATAGACCACAAATTGAAAGAGGAGTTACTGTTTCAATTTATTATTGATAGTACATATAAAAAACGACAAGTTTTAACTAGAAAGTACTATTTAATATAAGTTAGTAATAGAGGATAGAAAGCCATCGTCTATAGCGGATTAGAAATAATCTTAAGTGTAGGACTAGAAATAGTTCGATGAGATGTCCAAGTGATGCAAGGACCTATTGCTCATGAGCTCATACTTTGTATGGGCTCTATTTTTTTTAATAACAAAATGGGGAGTAGCAACATGAAGAAAGTTTTAGGAGAGGTAAGTAATGAAGTGGTTCAGAAATGGGAACTAGATGAATACAAAAATAAAAAAATTGTAATGTATTCTGAGGCCGAAGAACACAGCAGAAATAAGCTCATTGGTGATTATAAAAATGTTCGTGGTAATATTTTAGTAGCAGTAAGAGTAGTTCCAGGTAAAGAGTTAAAAGTTAGAAGTATATATCCTGTAGAATAAGAAAAAATTAATAACAGAAGAAAAAAAGAAATGGATATGAAAATGTATAATAAGTATGTTGTTGCAGTAGAAGATTACTAAGATAATCTCCTAGTTTTCTTATGTAATAATGTAAAAAAATATATATTGAGTAATTATTTAAAATAATTAATATAGTAAATGATAGAATTTAATTGAGATAGTAAGATAGGTGGTGTTTATTATGTTTGCAGTAAATAGTGTTTTTTATGTTTGTACAGTGAAGCAATTTCTTCACAAAACATCATCATGGATTAATAAACTTTCCCTTTTAAGATTTGAAATGGGGGGGGGTACATTAACCCATAAAACTCAATTATTATCTCAATTAGCTAAAAAGTTTAAATATTTTAACATAACAAGATTGAATGAAATCTTGTTTTTTTCGTGTGTTGAAGGGGGTGCTTTATGAAAATGAATTTTAGTCATAAAAAAAGATTTATAATTCTTAACATTTGTTTGGTTTTTATAAGTGTATTTCTTATTTTTCTTTTTGGACATAGTTTTTCTTTGCCTACTGGAGTAAAAACAATTCATATTTTTTCAGAAAATAGTGATTATGAAAGTCAAAATCCTGGAAGTTTCAAAATAGAAAAAAGTGGAGAATGGATTGATAGGGGGAAAGCCAGAATCACATTTGATGTTGATACAGTGATGAAAACAAATAATCAATATACAGATATTATTTTTGTTCTTGATGTTTCAGGATCTATGGGTGGGGATAAATTAGATCGGGTAAAATCAGATACTGTGGAACTTTTAAATACATTGTTATCAAACTCAAATAACCGTGCTGCATTAATTACTTTTGATACAGATTCTAATATTTTATCTGGTTTTAGTAATCATAAAGAAGAACTAATTCAACTAGTAAATAACTTAAGTGATGGAGGAACTACTAATTATTATGAGGCTTTAATTAATGTAGATAATATTTTAAAAGGATACGAAAAAGAAGAAGATAGAGAAGTAGTTGTTTTATTTTTAACGGACGGTTATCCTTGTGAAGATACACCAAACGAGGTAAGTTATTTTCCTTATTTGAAATCTCAATATCCATATATTACTATTAATGGAATTCAATATGAAATGGGAAATGAAGTTCTAGATCCAATTAAAAAAGTATCTGATAATCAGTTTATAGCGGATATGAATACGCTAAATAATGTATTATTTGATGCATCTGTAGTACCAAAAACATATTCTAAATTTGAGATTATCGATTATTTAAATGATGATTTTTTTTCTATTTCTAGTGTTGATGAAATAAAGACATCTATTGGGAATGCTGTTTTAAAATATGAAGGAGATACTCCAAAAATTATTTGGGATTTGGGTAGTGGTATTTTTCGAAGTGGTTCTAAGGCTATTATGACAATTGATGTAAGTTTAAAAGAACAGTATATAGATAATGATAAAGAATATTTTCCTACGAATAAAAAAGAAGAGATTTCATCTTCTATCGAGGGAAATGAGGATGAAAATATAATTAGTACAGATACTCCAATTTTAGTTGATAATTATAGGGTGATTTATGAAGGAAATGCACCAAGTAATTGTGTAGTTCATAATATTCCAACTTCTAGTCATCATTCTGTGTTTACTCAAGTAGAAATTAGTAATTCTATTCCTACATGTGATGGATATCAATTTAAAGGATATGAGATTATAAATAAAAATGTGAAAACAGTAGGAGATGATCACTTTGTAATGCCTGGAGAAGATGTGATAATTCGCGCAACATGGAGTTTTTTAGGACTTACAAAGAGCATGAATGGAACTGTTTCTAAAGTTCAGACAATGTATAAAGTTCTAGCAGATCAAGCTGTTTTAGATAATGTGAAAAGTGAATTTGTAAGTTCTAATACAGGAATTAATTTTGGGTCTACTTCCTCTAATACAAATGGAAAAGGAGTCTACCAGTTATCTAGTACGAAGGATGATACTTATCCTGTTTATTATTATCGAGGCGAGGTAGCAAATAATAATGTTTTATTTGGCGGATATTGTTGGAAAGCAGTAAGAACAACATCTACAGGTGGGGTTAAACTTATCTATAATGGGCTTCCAAATGAGAATAATGAATGTTTAAATACAACAGGTACAAAAACACAATTAGAAGTAAAAAGTAAATTTAATGAGAAATATAATTCTCCTGCTTATAATGGTTATATGTATGGAGATAGTTATTCTTATTCTACTAAAAATATTTATTGGTACAGTTCAGTAAAAAGTTCTAATAGTTATACTTTTTTAAATTTTAGATCTTCATCATCTTATACTTATTATTATTCTGATGACATTTCATGGAATGGTAGTAGTTATTCATTGGTAAACAAAGATGGTAGTGAAGTAGTAAAAACACCTTGGAAAGATAATTATGAAAGTTTAAAGGGAAAATATCGTTGTTCTAGTGGAAGTTCTACGACATGCAGTACCATTTATTATGTAGCAGCTGTTAGTTCTAGTAGTGCTTATACTATTTCACTAACTGGTGGGAAGCTATTGAATGATGTAAATATAAATTTTTCATTTAGTGAAAGTGTCATTTATGAAAATGGAATTTATACACTTGTTTCCCCAACTACGATATCTGTTTTTGATTGGTATGATCGATATCAAGATTTTAAGAACTATTATGTATGTCCAAATGGGGAATCTACTTGTACTGATGTACGTTTTGTTGTTAAAAGCAGTTCAACGAGTATGGATTATATTCTTATGAGTCAAGGAGAAACCTATGAAACTGTTTCTGAAAATAGTAAAAATAGTAAATGGATTTATGGAAATGATGTTGTGTGGGATGGAACAAATTATACTCTTACGAATACTTTAGAAAGTAGTCCAGTAGATTGGCTTATAGATAATGAGAATATTTTTAAAGGATATCATTACACCTGCTTTACTACAGGGTCTAGTTGCGAAAAAGTGTATTATATGTATTATAGATATGTTCCATCTGGTAATGATCCATATCCTTACTATATTACTTTAACAAATGGAGATACGATTGAAAAAGCAATGGAAAAGATGAAAACCAATACAAATGATTCTACGATTAAAATCGCTATTGATAGTTGGTATGAAAATAATTTGATAGATTATGCAGATTTTTTAGAAGATACTGTATGGTGTAATGACCGAAGCATTTATAGTGGTGGATGGACCAAAGATGGGGATGCGACAGGGTATTTATATTATAGTCCTTATAATAGAGCCAGTAATTTAAGAAAACCAGATCTTAGTTGTTCTAATATAAATGACTCTTTTACAGTTAGTGAAACGAATGGAAATGGAAAATTAAAATATCCGATTTCTTTATTAACCGCAGATGAGATAATGCTAGCGGGAGGTCGATTATATTCTAGTAATAGTAAGTATTATTTATATACGAACGAGTATTGGTGGGCCCTTTCGCCTATCAGCTTCAGCAACAGCTATGCGAGCGAGTTCAGCGTGATCTCCAGTGGGTACTTGTACGACTACTACGTGAACTATACCTATGGCGTTCGTCCTTCCGTTTCACTAAAACCTGGGATACTGGTAAATGGTGGAGATGGAACTGATTTAAGTCCATATACTTTAGAATTAGATTAGTAGTTATTTTGTATCCCATACGCAAGACGTAATAAATCCCCACGAAAACCCTTTCGTGGGGATAACCTATGGGTTAACCTATAATATAGTTTTATATAGATTAACTTAGGACTGTGTCATCAAAATTTTAGAGCTTGGGTTTGAGTTTTTTCTTCTTTGTTTGTTCGTGGGCCCTTTCGCCTAACAACTTCAACAACAACAATGCGAACGAGTTCAACGTGAACTCCAGTGGGAACTTGAACAACAACAACGTGAACAATACCAATGGCGTTCGTCCTTCATTTTCACGAAATTTTGGCTAAATTTATAACAGAAAAAACTGCTATGGTGAAATTTAGCATTTGTAGTATGTGAAACAGATACAGTTCTATGGATTTTTTCCAAAAAAATGTATAGATAGGCTATTTTGGTTAGTAGATTTTATTTGAAAACCAGAATAGTTTTCACTATACGGATAAGGGGTTTATATGAATGTGAAAACAGAAAACAAACAGTATCGTTTATATTCAAAAATTTTAGATTTTAACCATTATGTTCGAACTTATATTGTAAATACAATTCCTAGTGTACATAGGGATTTAAGAATTCATCTATTGGATGAATTTTTTCTTTTAACTAAAAATTTATTTTATGCTACATATAATAAGGGAAATATACGAATGAAATACCTAATCGAAATTAAGGTAAATTTATCTATTATTGATATGTTAATTACTGAAATTTCTAATTTACAATGTATGAAAAAAACATCTTTTCATGCTTCTATTAATAAACTAAGTGATATTAAAAATATTATTTATGGTTGGGTTCTCAATGAAGAAAGCAAGAAAAAATAAAAATATTTATTACCAGTCACTTACATTTGAAAATCTTTATTCTATGTGGAACATTGTGAAAAAAACATGTAAGAATAAACGCGAAATTTTTTATTTTTCATTAAACTTAAATGCCAATCTTACATCTTTATATCATGATTTAAAAAATTGTACTTATACACCAGGAAAATATAGAGCCTTTATGATTTTTGAACCTAAACCGAGATTGGTAATGAGTCAATCAGTTCGTGATAAAATAGCAAATCATTTTATTACTAATTATTGTTTAATTCCATGTTTAGAAAAAAGTTTGGTGGATTCTAATGTAGCAACAAGAAAAAATCGTGGTTCTTCTTATGCAATGTGTTTATTAAAAAAATATATGAATCAGTTATTGCTTCAGAATCCAAATTGTGAAATATATTGTTTAAAAATAGATATCAGTAAATATTTTTATTCCATTTCTCATGAAATATTATTAGATAAATTACAAGATAAGATTTTGGACTCTAATGTTATTTCTATCATCTCTTCTATCATTTCTGAAACTAATAAAGATTATATCAATGAATATATCAGGAAATATAATACACAATATGATGTTGGTATTCCATTTTATCAGAATCATAAGGGGTTAAGTATTGGCGCTATGACTAGTCAATTCCTAGCAATTTATTATTTGAATGATTTGGATCATTATATTAAAGAAACTCTTCATTGTAAGTATTACATTCGTTATATGGATGATTTTTTAATTCCAGATTCTTCTAAGGAAAAATTAAAGTCTATTTGGCAGAAAATTAATCAGAAAATTGTGAAGCTAGATTTAAGAACAAATTCTAAAAGTAATATTTATCGAGGAAGTAAAGGTTTTGGGTTTTTGGGATTTCATTATAAGGTTCAAAATGGAAAACTAAATATTTCCTTTCAAAAGAAAACATTTTATAAAATTAATAGAAAGTTAAAGTTTTTAAAGAAAAATGATTTAATGAAATATAAAAAATCTATGGCTAGTTATTATGGCTATTTTCAAACTGTAATAAAGAATCAAAAGGAGGATTTTAAAATGAAATCAATTGAAGTTTATGAGGCTTATAAGAAAAAATACACTAGTACTTTAGTTTTAGTAAAAGAGGGTATTTTTTATCATTCATATTATGGCGATGGTAAAATATTATGGTATTTGTTTCATTATAAGTATATAAATCATCGTTCTTCTTTTGGAAATGTTCCTTATGATAAAGTTATTTCTAGATTAAAAGAATTGGAATAAATTATCATGTTAGTACTAATGAATATTGGTGGTTGATTTGTGGAGTTTTCTTCAAGTATACATTGATAATGTTATTTACTTAAATTTTCTTTAGAAGAAACTTATAAATTGATGGAAGGTACTTAAGAAGTATCTTTTTTAATTTTTAAGGATGAAAAAATTAAAAACCACCAGTTGAACTGGTGGAAAATGATTACATTAAATTATATCCATTTGGATTATAATTTGTTGAATTATTATTTTCACTAAATGGAGTCATTACTGGAAAATTATTTTCTATTCTAGTTACTCTAGCTCTTAGTCTATTTACTTCCCTTTCCAAATTGAAGATTCTATTTTCTAATCTTCTAATCTCATTGGTGCAGTTACAATTTGGCCTATTAGGAATAGGAAAAAAATTTGGCTGCATCATCATATTAGGTTCTACTGAATTATTCATAAAACATCTCCTTTATTTATTTTATTATATGTTATATAATAAAGACGGTGATATGATGAGGCTTAGAAATGTAAAAAATAAACAACAAATCATGGATTCTTCTAACTATTTAGTTAGGAATCCAAAAGAATATCGGGGTTCTTGGAATAAAATTTTTAACAATAATCATCCAATTCATATAGAAATTGGTACAGGAAAAGGACAATTTATTATTGGAATGGCTCTACAGTATCCTGATATTAATTTTATTGGAATAGAAAAATATGATAGTGTAATTGCGAGAGCATTAGAGAAAATTCCAGAAGGTATTCCTAATCTTTGTATGATTCGCATGGATGCTTTAGAAATAGAAGAGGTTTTTTCTAAAGAAATTTCCACAATTTATTTAAATTTTTCTGATCCATGGCCTAAGAAAAGACAAAGAAAACGTAGATTAACTAGTGAAGTATTTTTAGAAAAATATGACTCCTTATTTATAGGAGATGCCAATATTGTTCAAAAAACAGACAATGCAAAATTATTTGAATACTCTTTATGTTCTCTTAGTCAAAATGGTTATCGGTTATTAGAAATTTCTTTAGATTTGCATCATTCAGAGATTGAGGGAAATGTAATGACAGAGTATGAAGAAAAATTTTCTAAAAGAGGGCAGAATATTTATTATGTTTCTGCAAATAAAAAATTGTCTAGTGAAAGAAAAAAATCTTAAATTTATTTTTCTTTAGAAGATAATTTGGTATAATGAAAGTATAGTAG
>CATLHA010000031.1 GCA_949948745.1 uncultured Caryophanales bacterium | reverse complement strand
GTCACTTACATTGTATCAAGGTTTAACTTATATGTCTTTTATTATGAAAAAAGTGCATATAATGTTTTATTCATTACACACACTAAAAATTATACAGCCTAATTATGCTTTCTTTTTTTCTTGACATTCATTTTTAATGTGCTATTATTAAATTGTAATTGTACTATTACAAATAGTACAATTGAATATAGGAGGAACTATGATAGAAATTGAGAATCTGACAAAAAAATACGATAAAGATCCAGTTCTTCAAGGGTTAAGTTGTAAGATTGGAGAAAATTGTATTTATGGTCTTGTTGGAGCGAATGGTAGTGGGAAAAGTACCTTGCTTCGATTAATTAATGGTATTTTGATACCGGACGATGGTAGTGTAGAAATTGATGGAGAAAATACCTTTGATAATGAAAAGATTAAGCAAGAGATGGTTTTTATTCCAGATGATATGTTTTTTTATAATTCCTATACACTTTTAGATATGGCAAAGTTTTATCAAGCAATGTATGAAAAATTTGATATGGATTATTTAAAAAAACTTTCTAGTCATTTGAAATTATCTCTAAATGTAAAGCTTAGTAATTTTTCTAAAGGAATGAAAAGACAATGTGCCTTAATCTTAGCGCTTTCTACTAGATGTAAGTATATGTTTTTTGATGAAACCTTTGATGGTATTGATCCAGTGATTAGAAATTTCTTTAAAAAAGTAATCGCAAAACAAATGGATCAAGATAAAACAACAATTATTATGACAAGTCATAATTTGCGGGAATTAGAAGATATTTGTGATAATTTAGGACTTTTATATCAAGGTGGTATTTTATTTGAAAGTGATATTGATTCTTTAAAAACAAATATGTTTAAAGTACAAATTTCATTTAAGAAAGATTTTGCGAAAGAAGACTTTAAAGATTTAGATTTATTAAGTTTTAAAAAGGTTGGCAGTGTAGCAACCCTAATTCTTCGTGATGAGGAAGGGAAAAGTCATAAGATTTTAGAAAAGATGAAACCACTGATCTTAGATTTTTTACCTCTAACTTTAGAAGAAGTATTTATTTACGAAATGGAGGCGTTAGGTTATGAATTTGAAGAATTACTTTAATATAAAATATGCCCTTCAAAATTTAAAAAAATCGAGAGGTACTTTGGCATTATTTTTAGGAATTTTTCCAATCATTAATTGTTTGATATTATTACTATTTTATGCAGATACTTCTGTGATACCTTCCATTCTTGATATGTCTATTTTAAATATATGTGGACTTTATATTTTACCAATTGTCATATCTTTATGTTTATTTCAATTTATATTTAAAAAGAAAAGTGTAGATTTTATTGGATCTATGCCAATTTCTAGAAAAAGTATTTTTATTACCAATACAATTACAGGAATTTGTTTAATTTTATTGATGCAGTTAATTAATGTAATTTTGATTTTAATAGTAGGGGCAGTTACTTCTAGTATTATTCCATTTCGAATGTTACTAGATTACTTTATTCTTTGGTCACTATCCTATATTTTTACCTTTGTTATTTCTAATGTTGCAGTATCTATTTCAGGTAATGCGATTACTAGTATTATTGTAACCTCTATTTTACTTTTCATTTTTCCATTTGTATCTGATTATACAGTGAAAAATATTGATAAATATAATAGTTCTATTGGTATTTTGGTAGAATGTAAAAATAAGGAATGTGCTCCAGATATTTATTCTTGTTATAACGATGGTGATTGTTTAGAAAAAGAAAAAAGTGGGATATATAGAGTAAATGATGTTTCTAGAGGAACTAAGAATAATCATCCTTTACCATATGGACTTTTTAAAAGTTTATTTACTAGTGCTAATGGGTTAGAAGAGTTTACCTTTTATCGTAGTAAATCATTAATATATACAATTATTTTTTCTATACTAGGTTTTTTTATAGGATTTTATTCTTTTTCTCATAGAAAGCTAGAAAATAATGAAACTTCTTTTAAGAGCGATAGACTTCATGCCTTAGTAAAAGGCTTATTAATATTTCCAATCATTTTGTTAAGTTATGATGAATTTGATGATCCTATCACCTTAATATTATTTCTTGCTTTAATTATTGGATATTATTTCTTTTATGATTTAATTACCAGAAGAAGAATTGGAAAAGTTTTTTCTAATTTGAAATATTTGGTTATTACAATTGTAGTGATTGTTCTTTTTGGTCAATTTCTAAAATCTATGCCATACAAAAACAGTAAATATGTGCTTTCTAGTAGAGATATAGAATCTATTGAACTAAAAAACAGTTCTATTTCAATCTCTGATGATATGTATCCAGTGATTCGAAATAAAAAAATGATTAATAAAATTATAAAAGCTACTTTGAATCAGAGAGTAGAAGGAAAAAATTATCGTTATTATCCTGTTGTACTAAAAACAACAAAGAATGATATTTTTAGATATTCACTTATGATATCCGATGAAGATATTGAATCTTTAGAAAAAGATATTATGAAAAGCTCTGACTATATCGAATACAAAAACATGACAAGCATGAATTTTTATTTGTATCAGATAGGAGAACGTAGTTCTATTCATAGATTGGATTCTAAAACAGAAAAAGAATTTAAGAATATTTTAAAAAATTATAGACCAGATAAGACAACATCAAAAGCTACATATATGGACTGGATTAAATTTGTTGCTTATCAAGATGGTAGGCAGATTTGTATAGAACTTCCAAGTTTTATCAGTCATGAGTTTGAAAAATTGGTAGTAAAAGATATTTCTATAAAAAACCAAGAAGCAGCTAAATTGTTATTAGAAAAAAATGATGTCTTTGAAGGAATTGAGGGTCCATCTATTGAAAAATCTTATCCATACTATTACTTACTTCGTAATATGAATTCTGATATTGATTCTTTTGTTAGAAAATATTCTAAAGAAAAGTTTGATTTATATCAAGATTATTTAGTTTTATATAATTATTCTGGTACTCAATTTGTAACTAATCGAGTAGGTGAATTTAAAAAACTATTAGAGAAAAAACATGAAGAACTTAAGGATACGAAAGAATATCAAGAATGGCTAGAAAACATTAATTATAGTGATCCTTTGGGAGAAGATACTTATGTTAATGATTAATTTAGATTATCAAACTAGAACTCCTATTTATGAGCAAATCGTAAATCAAATTGAACGTTATGTTGCTTTAGGTATTTTAAATCCAAAAGATCAGATTCCATCCATTAGAGAACTTGCTGGTACACTTGGAATCAATCCTAATACAGTAAAGAAGGCTTATGATTTTTTAGAACAAAAAAATATTATTACAACTATCTCAACAAAAGGGACTTTTATTCAAGAAAAAATAGAAGGAGTTATTCTTTCAAAGAAAAAGTCTATGTTAAAAGAGATATCTTCAAAGATAGAAGAATATAAAAAAATTGGTGGAGATATCGAGGATATTAAAAAATTATTATAATAAATGGAAGTAAATTTTGCTTTTTTAGTAGATTTACTTCTTTTTCTTTTTGTATATATTTCTTAAACGTTACATATAGTTTATTAAGAAACTTTGTGTAAAGTTTTGTATAATTTTCTTTATATAAAATAATTTATTCATTTATGTAGTATAATTGTGTAAGGATTAAAAACGGGAGTGATTCAGATGAATAATATGCTACTTTTGACAAAGTCAATGTTTGCGATTATGATTGGGTTTTTAGGATCTGCAGTTTTAGGATTCTTACTTATTCCAGTATTAAAAAGACTAAAAGTAGGTCAGAGAATTAGTATTTATGTAGGAGAAAACCATAAGAAAAAAGAAGGAACTCCAACGATGGGAGGATTTATCTTTATCCTACCTACATTGTTAGCTACGTTCTTTTTGCTTCTTACAGGTAAGATGAGTTATACTTCAAATTTGGGAATTGTTTTGATTGTATTTATAGGGTATGCAATACTAGGATTCTTAGATGATTATTTGAGTATTAAAAGGCATAATAATGAGGGACTTACCGAGTTTCAGAAGTTGTTTGGACAGATAGTCATTGCCTTGATATTTTTCTTTATGTATATGAAAAATGGTGGGCAGACAGCTTTAATTGTTGGTACTTTAGGTATTCACATTGAAATGGGCTGGGTCTATGGGCTATTTATTTTGTTTTTATTAGTTGGCGCTAGTAATGCTGTTAATTTAACAGATGGATTAGACGGTCTAGCAGGTGGTTTATCAGCGATTGCTTTTATTGCTTTTAGTTTAATTTCTATGGTAGTAGGATTTCAAGATATGGGAATTTTCACTTTTATTTTGGTTGGTTCCTTACTTGGATATCTGATTTATAATACATTTCCAGCGAAGGTTATTATGGGGGATACTGGAAGTTTGGCACTCGGGGGAGTGATGGCTGCGATTGCAATTCTTACACATCGTGAAGTTACTTTAGCTGTTGTCGCAGGTGTATTTATTATTGAAACTTTGAGTGTTATATTACAGGTTATTTGGTTAACTGTGTTTAAGAAAAAATTATTCTTAATGTCACCAATTCATCATCATTTTGAAAAATTAGGATGGGAAGAAAGAGATATTGTTAAACTTTTTTGGACCGTAGGTTTAGTACTTGCGATGGGTGGTATTTTCTTTGGTGTATGGTTGTAATTAAAATATAAGAAAGTAGGTTATTAATGAAAAGTAAAAAATTTGATTTTGTTCTTTTTATTAGTGTACTAATCTTAATATTATTTGGACTCGTAATGATATATTCTGCATCTTCTATTTGGGCAGAATATAAGTTTCACGATAGTTTTAAATACGTGAAACAACAAGCATTATTTATTGGAATAGGAATTGTACTATTAATTGCCGTTTCAAGAATCGATTATCGATTGTATTTTAAAAAGACAAATCTGATTTTAGGGGTTTGTCTTTTATTATTAGTATTAGTTTTGATTCCAGGAATTGGTAGTATCAGAAATGGTAGTCAGAGTTGGTTTGGTATTGGTTCTTTTGGAATACAACCTAGTGAATTTGCTAAATTGGGATTGATTATATTTGTATCTAAATATTTAGTAAAAAATGAAAAATATTTGAAGGAAATTAAAAGAGGAGTATTTCCTATTTTAGGTGTCTTGTTTTTAGTATTTGGACTTATTATGTTACAACCTGATTTTGGTACAGGTATGATTATTGTTGTTAGTATTTTGGCAATGATGTTTATCGCAGGGGTTGATTTTAAATTTTTCTTAGCCTTGGGCGGAATTGGAGTTTTTGGAATTGTTGGGTTAATTGCGATAGCTCCTTATCGAATGGATAGAATTGTCTCATTTTTAGACCCATGGAAAGATCCCTTAGGAACAGGTTTTCAAATCATTCAAAGTTTATATGCGATTGGACCTGGTGGGCTTTTAGGTCAAGGATTTTTAAATTCTAGGCAAAAACAGTTTTATTTACCAGAACCACAGACAGATTTTATTTTTTCAGTAATTAGCGAGGAGTTTGGAGTTTTGGGGGTTTTAATTGTTAGTTTCTTGTTTTTAACTGTTTTATATCGAGGAATTAAGATAGCTTTAAATGCTCCAGATAATTTTTCAAAATATTTGGCTTTTGGTATGGTGTTTCAAATTTTGATTCAAACAGTTATGAACCTAATGGTTGTTATTGGATTGATTCCTGTTACAGGAGTTACTTTGCCATTTCTTTCTTATGGAGGTAGTAGTTTATTAATTACATTAGTTAGTATTGGGATTCTTTTAAATATTAGTAATAATTAAATTCTTGTTTTTAATAAATATATATATAATTTTTGTTGAATTAAGTAAGAAAGTATGTCCATAGTAAATTATTTACTGAGGGAGATTTTTTATGTATATATTTTTCGGATTAGGATTTATTGGGGAATTAGCCACTGTTATAGGTACTATTGTTATTGCTATTAATAGTGGATTAGATTGTGTACTAGAAATTTCAAAAAATGGATATAAGATTGATAAGCGTGTGTTAGATGAATATCAAAGCAAACAAGCAAAAGAAAAACAAAAAATTAGTGGTGTTAAAAAGGCATTGGGATGTTTTTATTAGTATTTCCAGGAATAAATTTATTAAATGCTGTTATTAAAGGTGTCATACTAAAAAAGTCTATTATGGCTGATCCACAAGTTAAGGATGCAATTGTTCCTATGACTGATGAAGAAAAGGAGCAATATGCAAAAATAAAGGGTAAAATAGAAAAATGCGCATTCACTACGTTTATCCATGAAAAAGAAGATGAAGAAAAATTTTCTGGGATTCTTGGAAAAAAATCTGTAGTTGCAGATCATGGATTAACAACTTTATGTTTTGAAGAATTAATGCCATTGAATTATACTTTAGATGAAGTAAAAAAATTAAGTGAAGCAACAACTTTTTCATATAAAATTGGTAAAATTGATGGAAAAAATGTGGCAGTTATTGGCGTTTCTAACCCTGATAGTCCTGTTAGTAGAATTCTACTTAAGGCAGAAGGCTTTAATGTTAAACATACTTATGAACAAATGACAGAAGAGGAAGCTAAAGATAGGACATTTACTGTATATCCATCTATCATACCTGAAGACACAAAAGAAAATTTAGAAAAGGTTATTGAAGAAATTAAACAATCTCGTATTGATAGAGCAGCAGAAGTAAATTTAGAAGCACTACAATTACAATCTAATTTTAGACAAGATTATATTCTAATGGAAGCTGAAGAAGACACAACAGAAACACAACATGGAATCGTTTTGAAAAAAAGTTTTAGTCAAGAGAGAAAATAATCCAAAAACAGAAATTCAAAGGAAATTTTGTAACCGATGAATTTCTGTTTTTTACTTGTAAAGGAAATTTTTAATAGGAACATTTTGTATTAAAAATATATTTAATTAGGGTGTTTTAAAAGGATATCCTTTTTTAATTTATTTCATTGGGTATTAGTAAATCTAGATATTTAATGATTTCTTCTTTTGTATATTTATTTTTATTTTTTAACCATTCAATTCCAACATTAACTACAGCACCTATATAAAATTTCGCAATGATACTATCTGGAATTTCTTTACTTTCTATTTTTTCATCATGTTGTAAGTGAGATGTAATATCATGATCTAAGACATCATAAATGATATCCATAGTGATACTATTTCTATTATTAATCATGATGGCTAAATAATCTTCTCTTTTTTCTTCTATGTGATTTAAAAACAGTTTAATCATTTCTAAATAATATTCTTTTGTATTAGAGATATTTTTATTTTTCTTTAACTCGTTTGTTAGAGAATTTTTTAATTCTTGAATAAAGTCTGCTAGTAATTCATATTTGTCATTATAATGAGAATAAAAAGTGGAGCGATTAATTAGAGCTTTATTGCAAATATCAGATACTTTAATTTCTTCAAAAGTCTTTTCTTTCATTAAGCTTAATAGTGTAGCATATAAAATGTTTTGGGTTTTTACTACTCTTAAATCTTTTTTATTCATAAAATCACCTATCTTTGATTATACTCTTTCTTAAACATTTGTAAAGATATCATACATTATGTTGTTTATTTATTGATACATTTTCATAAAAGTGTTGTTTATCTTTTCTTTTATCTTTTTTTGTTGGTGCTTTTTTTAAAAAGAAGGAATAGAATGTTATGTCGAATGGAGGATGTATATGAAAAAAATTGGTAATTTTGTTTGTAAACATAAATGGCTTATTATGATTGTTACTCTTTTGTTAATGATACCAACTTTACTCGGTTATATTTTAACTGATATTAATTATGATATTTTAGTTTATCTACCTAGTGATATTGAAACATTAAAAGGTGAAAATATTTTAACAGATGATTTTCATATGGGATCATTTTCTATTGTAGTAGTAGATGATATGTCAAGTAAAAAAATATTAGAATTGGAGGAAGAATTTAAAAATATTCGGGGTGTTGGATATGTAGCTAGCATTTATGATATTGCTGGTACAACAATTCCATTGGAAATATTACCTAGTGAGATTACCTCTAAGGTTTCAAAAGAAAATAGTAATTTGATGCTTGTTACATTTGAAAATTCTACAAGTGATGAAGAAACATTAAAGGCTGTAGAGGAAATGAGAAGTATCACCGAGAAAGAAGTAAAAATTGGTGGTATGAGTGCTATGGTATTAGATACCAAGGAGTTATTTAATAGCGAGATGTTATTATATGTAGTAATTGCAGCAGTTTTATGTATTATCGTACTTGAATTATCACTCGACTCTTATTTGGTTCCTTTATTATTGATGGCAAATATTGGAATAGCAATTCTATTTAATATGGGAAGTAATATCATTTTTGGAGAGATTTCTTATATTACAAAAGCAATCGCAGCTGTACTTCAATTAGGAGTTACAACAGATTTTTCTATTTTTTTGTATCATAAATATGAAAAATCAAAGAAAGAATTTAAAAATAAAGAAGAAGCAATGGAAATGGCTATTCATGATACTTTAGTTTCTGTTTTTGGTAGTAGTTTAACGACGATTGCTGGGTTTTTGGCCTTATGTACTATGAATTTAACTCTTGGAGTTGATATTGGCTTGGTCATGGCTAAAGGTGTCCTTATTGGTGTTATTTGTGTAATTACAGTATTCCCATCATTGTTATTAATTTTCGATAAACAAATAGAGAAGATGAGACATAAGGAATTATTACCTAAATTTACACATTTAAAGAATTTTGTTATGAAACATTATGTGTCCATATTTATAATATTTATTATTTTATTAATACCTTTTTATTTTGCTCAAAATAAAACTCCTGTCTATTATAAATTAGATGAATCTATTCCAGAAGATTATGGATATACGATTGCTACAAAAGCTTTAAAAGAAGATTTTGGAATGGTTTCACAGGAAATTGTTTTAGTGAAAAAAGAGATGGAAGATTATAAAATCAATGATATGGTTCAGGAAATCGAACAAGTAGAGGGAATTGATTTGGTTATTAATCCATCAAGTTTTACTAAGTTTGGGATTACAGAAGATATAATTCCAGAAAAGATTCGTTCTATTTATGAAACTGATAATTATAAAATAATAATTCTTGCATCACAGTATGATATTGCGACGACAGAACTAAACAACCAATTAGAGGAAATTAATCAGATTATTAAAGATTATGATGAAGATGCCATTTTAGCTGGAGAAGGAGCTCTTATGAAAGATTTGGTAGTGACTACGGATGAAGATTTTCATAATGTAAACTACACATCAATTGGAGTTATATTCTTTTTAATGATGATTGTACTAAAGTCTATTTCTCTTCCTGTACTATTAGTAATTGCTATTGAATTTGCGATATTTATTAATATGGGGATTCCATATTTTACTGGTACAGAAATTCCATTCATTGCATCTGTTGTTATCGGAACAATTCAGCTGGGAGCAACCATTGATTATGCTATTTTAATGACTACGAAATATTTGGAAGAAAGAAAAAATGGATGTACGAAAAAAGAAGCAGTTCAAATTTCTCTTGATAATTCTATCAGTTCGATTTTTGTTAGTGCTATGTGTTTCTTTGGTGCGACGATTGGAGTAGGTGCTTTATCTAAGATTGATATGATTGGTTCTTTATGTACGTTAATTGCTAGAGGGGCTATTATTAGTATGATTGTTGTTATGATGGTAGTTCCATCCATTTTAATTATTTTTGACTCTCTAATTATGAAAACAACATTAGGAATGAAAATAAAGAAATCTAATAAGAAAGGAATGAAAAATATGAAAAAAGAAACTTTGAAGAAAGCAATCGTTGCTATGTTAACATTTTCAATGATGATGATGCCGTTGTCTACATTTGCACTAACAAAGGAAGAAACTGTTTATTTAAAACTAGATAAAGATGGAAGTGTTAGAAATGCTTTGATTAATGAACACTTAATAAACGAAGAAAAGAAAGATTATTTAGAAGATTATTCCGATTTAGAAAATATTTTAAATTTGAATGGGAATCATTCGTTTACGAAAGAGGAAAAAAGATTAACTTGGGAAAGTAAAGGTAGCGATATTTTTTATCAAGGAACAACAAAAAAAGAGGCACCAGTAAAGGAGTCTATTACTTACCAATTAAACGGAGAAAATATTTCTTTAGAGGATTTAATTGGAAAGAGTGGAAGAGTAACATTAAATATCCATTATCAAAATATGGATAAAAGAATAGTGTCAGTAAATGGAGTAAATGAGATATTATATACACCATTTGTTGTGGTTACAGCTACAATGATTCCTACAGAAAATAATTCTAATATTTTTGTAGAGAATGGGAAAGTTATTAATAATGGAAGTAATTATATGATTGTTGGACTTTCTACTCCAGGATTATATGAAAGTTTAAAATTAGAGGAATTCAAAAATTTAGATATGATTCAAATCTCCTATGATACAGAAAAATTTGAACTTTCTAGTATCTATTCTATTGCTACTCCAAAATTAATTGAAAAAAGTGATTTAGATATTTTTACTAAATTAAATTCTTTTTACCAGAGTATGGATACACTACAAGAATCTATAGATAAAATTCAAGATGGAAGTAAGAATGTACTAGATGGATTAACTACTGTATCTGATGGAAGTAATCAAATTTCTATTAAATTAGAAGAGGTTTTGGAAAATTTAGAAAAAATAAAGAATGGAACGATTCAGGTAGACGAGGGATTAACACAAGTTTTAGAACAATTACATATGTCACAATCTGAACTTGCTTCAAAAGAACAAGAGTTTACTACAAAATCCCAAATGTTAAAATCTTTAATTGAACAAAATAATAATACAATTACACAATTAACAAATGGAAATAAAAAAATAAAAGAGGTTTATGAATTATATCAATTACAAAATATATCCTATGAAGAATTGTTAAGCACTAATACAGAATTATATCAAGTAAAATATAATTATGAAAATAATTATCATGCAAATAATCAGCTTATTACTTTACTAACCATAAATAATGAATCTCTAACTGCTTCTTTAAAAACAATAAGTGAAACTTCTTCTACTATTTCTAATTTAATAACTTTATTGGAACAAGCATTAATGAAATTAGAAGAAGGTACTAGTAATTTATCTAGTGGAATTTATGTATTAACGGATGGAGTCTACTTATTAAATGATAAAATGAAAGAATTATCTGTTGGAACTAATAATTTAAAAGAGGGAATGACGATTTTAAATCAAGGGATTGTTGCATTTAACACTGATGGAATTGGAAAATTATCTGATGTAAGAAAAAAAGCTTCTAAAATTTCTGATAGAATGGAACGTTTGGTAGAATTGAGTGAAAATTATAAATTTTTTGTAGACTCTTCTACTGATATTTCTACAAATACAAAGTTTATATTTGTCGTAGATGGTGTAAAGGCACCAAAAACAGAAAAAAAGGTTGCCAAAGAAGTAAAAAAAGAAACGATTTTTGATCGAATTATCAATTTGTTTAAATAATTAGAAAAGGCTTTGAGACCTTTTCTTTTTTTACTTCTTTTCTTGTTTTTATGAGATGAATATACATATTTTGTTGCTTCCTTATTTATACTTGTTTAATTGCTTGAATTATTGTATAATAAAGAACAATTTTATGGCAAATATTAGAAGAACTTTTTTATATTAAATAGGAAGGAGCGAAATGAAAATGAAGGATAGAAACTCTGAAATTTATAAGATTTTTAGTTTTATTTTGAAAAATGCAAACATTTCAATTCAACCGAATAGTGCTATTAATAGGGATACGCTTAATTTTCTTTGGAAGATTTTAAAAGGGGAAATACAGGATACCTTTTGTTTGAGTAAGGAGCAGGAATCTTTACTTATTAAAGGATTTATTGATGGGGATGCTTTTTTTGATGAAGATACACCATCCTGTATTTTAAATAATGAAAAATGTGCGATGCTTTCTATAGAAAGAAATAAAGAAAGTATTAATTATCTTGTTTTTCTTACTCCAAATTTAGAAAGAATGATTATTGATTTATCAGAAAATGAAAAATTTTCAATAAATGAATTTACCAATCCTTTGATTAAAAAAATATTTGCAGTAGCTTTAAATTCAATAAAACATGATGTATTTTCCTCTGATTTTCTTTTTTGGTATTCTTTTAATGAATCAGAACAAAATTTATTAATTGATGAGCTTATTCGACAAGAATATATCTTAAATTCAAAGAGCTCTGATTTTTTAAAGCAAAATAAAAGAATAGTGATGTATTCTTTAAAAAAGAATTTAGATTGTAGAGAATATATGTCAGATGATTTAATTAATGATCAAGATATTTTTAATATTTTAGCTTTGAATTCTATATTATCTTATTCAGAAATAAATGATTCTACTTTAGATAAATTTTCTAATTTTGATGTATTTAGTGAGGCTATTATACAAATGGATGCTTATGGTTCTAGTTATGCGATGAATTATTATCTTGAGAAATTTAATAAACTTTTTTATGATATGCTTTTTAAATTTCCTAAAATATCTACTTTTAATACCATATTTGATGCGATAGCAGAACAAGAGTGGCAGGAACATAAACGACAAAATCAAAACTTATACGAAAATATATTTGCTAAAATATGTTCTTGTTTAAGAAATAGTAAAGATATATCTAGGATAGAACAATTAACTTTTATCACAAATATAGAATCTGTATTAGGAAAAGAAAAATATTTTAAATTGTATTTAGCTATGAAGGAATATTATGATATTTATCATGGCACAGAGCCTAATAAATCTGAATTATTAATGGAATCACAAAATATTATTTCTAAAATTGCAGCTTCTTATATTTCAAAGAGTAAAGAAGATTTTAAAAAGGAAGCAATTAAAGAATGTCAGAAATTTCTATACCCATTTTTTTCTTTGAACACTTCAAATCTTTGGGTAAAAAAACAATTGTTGTATAATACAAAGAAGAATAAATTTAAGTACGATTTTGGTCATTTTCCAAAAAAAATGGCTCCTTATGTGAATCAATTAAAAGAAAAATATAAGGATGATTTAGATAGGCGAACCATTGGAAATTATGCTTTAGGATTTATCTTAACTGGTTTACCCAAATTTGAAAACATAGAAAGAATACCTTCTGGATATTCTGATTATTTGCGATATAAAAAGGCTATAAAATTGATTCATAGATTAAATAGCAATTATATTGAATTTTGTGGACCTGAGGTTTCTAATTATAAAGATTTAATTTGTTTAGATTGCAATACTTTAAAATATGTTTATAGAGGAATAAATTTTAGTTTAGAAGATTTGAACAAGTATCAGGAATATGAACGTCGTTTAGAATTATATGGAAGAATTAAAAGAGATATTGTTTCTTTTATCAATGATCTTGATTTAGAAGAAGATGAGTTTGATAGCGATTATTATTCTAAGCTTGACCAAGATCTTCCTTTTACAGATCAATATTTTAAATTTGATCCTAATTGTTTAAAAAAATTTCAAATGAGAAATTTTATTGCAACTATTTTGAATGATGGTGATGGATTTGAGCATCAAAGTTTTTTAAATGATGCCTCTTATCAAAATTTATATCACTTTTTAGTAGATTGTGGGGCTGGCTGGTTGGCGCTTATTTCCGCACATACTCAATTTTATAGTATAAGAAAATATGGACTTTATGGCAGTGGCATCAGTAACTTTATTAATCATATGGATGATGTTACTTCACTCGCAAATGCACTTAGGATGGATGTTTCTAATATAAAGCAGTTACTGTTGCTTTTTAAATTGAATGATTTGGGCGCTCCTGTGAATGAAAGAACAGTTTCTATTCTTGGAAAAAATTTGATATTAGAACTTGTTATGGATATGGATTATACTAGTTATAACGAGGAACAAGTAATTTATACTGCTAGTGATCTTGTTTGCTTAATGACAACTAGAAATAAATCTACAGTTCCTTATGTCGAGGGTGAACTTTTTAATTATAAATATTCTCTTTATGATCCTTTAGATAGAAGTATTCTTTTATCTGGGATAGAGACAGATTCTTGTTTTAAATGTGATGGTAATGATAATGATTTTTTATATTATTGTGCACTAAATAAAAATGGTTTTGTTATTAAGATTACAGATTCTTTTGATAATTTTGTTGGACGAGCTTCAGGATTTCGTCATGGAAATTGTGTATTTTTAAATCAACTTCGTACAATATATGATCGTTCTGGAAATAATTATAAAGGAATTTGTTCCAATGAAAAAAGGGATATTATTAAAGTACTTAAAAAAGCTTGTGAAGATATTATTGCTGTTTCTCAAGAAAATAAAGAAGAGACAAATCCGATTGATTTTATTTTTATCAATCAATGTTATTGTTTAAGGGATTATTCTTTGGCTATTCCTGAGAAAATTGCTAAAAAAATTGGATTTTATCCTATGGATATGGAAAATGATAATTGGGTTGAATTTATAGAGAGTACTGATAATTTGTCTGATGCAGATATTGATTCTGGTTTTTCAACGGATTATGGTGGTTATCCAATTATTTGTATCGCATCTAATCAGGAAGATTTAAATTCTATACAAGAAGATTCTTTACAATTTACTGATACGCCTACTTTTTATAGAAGAAAAAGAAATTCAATTATTGTTTCTAAAAAGCCAACCCAAGAGATGCTTTTAAAAGTGAACCAAATAAAAGCAATTGCTTCAGTACTTAAAAAGCAACCTTTTAAATATTTGAATATAGATTCAGGTAGTATACTTGTGATAGGAGATAATTGGTATATTATTTTGAAAGAAAATTGTTTTATTGAATCTTGTGTATTAGAGAAAGATGAATTTGCTTTAGAGGAGTTTGATATAACTCGTCAGGAAATTAATAATATTTTTGCTTCTTCTGAATATGAAAATTTTATTTCTAGTTTTGATGATAATTTTTTAGAAGGGGAATTAAAAATATTAGAAAGCGACGAAAAAAATGGAGAGGGGCAAGGAAAAAGGTTACAACTTTATTATAAAAATTAAAAGATTGTCGATAAATAAAGTTATTATGTCGAATATAGAATAAGGAAGGATTCTATTTATAAATAAGTGCTTTAAAGGGGGAAGGATTGTATGAGTTTTGATAATAGTTATTTTGATATATCTACTCATTGGAATCATTATGATGATGAAGCAAGAAATCAAGTGATAGATAATTTAATTGAGCAGGGATGTTATATAAATTCCGATACTCCTCTTTTTTTAAGAATGAATAAAAGATATGTTTTAAAATCATTAGAACAATATATATCTTTAGCTCGTTATATTCCTGAAGAGATGCTTAATGATTCTGATGTTTTTAAAATTTTGGCATCACACTATTGTTACTCACCATGGCAAATTAAGAGATTTTCTATTGATAAAATTCTAGACAAAGAAGTTATGAATTGTTTTTTAGAGCAAACAGACTCTTATGGGAATGATAATCCTATTTATAGGGAGAGATTAAGCCAATTTCTTCATGATGCTCTTCATAGATTTCCTAGTATAGCTACATTTCATAAAATTTTTGATGCTGCTATAGAAGAAGCGTGGATTGAACATAAAAATAATAATTCAGATAAATATCAAAATGTATTTGCTAAAATATGTTCTTATTTAAGAAATAATAAAGTAATTTCAAATTTTGATAAAACGATGTTTGGAGTAGAAATCAAAGAAGGGTTAGGATCAGATCGATATCGCGAACTGTGTTCTGCGATGAAGAATTATATTAGAATTTATCATGGAAATGGAAAAGATAAAATAAAGAAAATACAAAGACCAAAAGAAGTTATTTCTAATCTTTCTGCTTTATATATTTCTAAATGTAAAGAAACATATAAAAAGAAAAAAATGGAGCAGTGTTCTGATTTTTTACGATGCTTTTATACTTTAAATCTTTCTAATCCAGTTGTTTATGAAAAAGTATCTCATTATTGTAAAAGAAGAAAATTTAAAGATTTATATAGATCTTCTGATCCTAAGATCTCTTCCATTTTAAGGAAAATAGAAAAGAAATATAAAGATCAAGTAGATATGTATTTTATTCATACTTGTATTCATCATTTTCTTGTATATGGTTATAATGATTTTACGGAAATAATGCCTATTGGGAGAAGTTATTTTTCCTATTTAGATTATAAGAAATGCTTAAAATTAATTCATCGACTAAATAACAAATACATTTTATATGATGGACCAGAGTTAAATAGCTATAGACATTTAATTAAATTTGATAACAAATCTCTTCAATATGTCTATATTGGAGAAACTTTTAGTGATGTGAAAATAGAGAATTATGAAGAATATATTGGTAAGGAAATGATATTTAATCATATGAAAAGGGATTTGTCTTTTATGATAGATCAATTGGATTTAAAAGAGGAAGAGATTACTGAGTCAGATTACTCTCATTTTTCACAAAAAGTGCCTTTTAACGATGATTATTTTCAGTTTGATTTTCAAGCATTTTATAAATATTTGGATATTGAAAATTTTATTCGAATTATGTTAAATAAAGGAAATGGTTTTGAAATTATTAATTTTTTAAATGATGCCTCTTATCAAAAAATGTATAAAATCTTAATTGATGAAGGAGTTTTCTGGCTTCGATTATTACTATCTAGATATAGAATAAGTGTTTTGACTGACTATGGCTTTAATTTAGAATCTATTACTAATTTTATTAATCATATGGATAAGATTGTTTCTTTATCAAATGACTTTCATATAGATATTTCTAATATTAATCAATTCATGTTGTTTCAAAAAATGGTTGATTTTATAGATTTAGATACTTTAGCTATTTTTAAGACAGACACCATTCTTTCCCTTCTTGAAAATACAGAATTTACTCCTGGTAAAAAGAAAAGAATTCTTTTAGTAGCAAAGGAATTGTTTTGTCATATGGTCAGTAGAAATTATTCTACAGTTCCTTATATTGAAGATAGTTATTTAGATTATCAATATTCTCTTTATGATTCTTTAGATGAAGAACTCCTTTTAGCAGGGATTAATACTGATGCTTGCTTTAAATGTTGTGGGAATGATAATGATTTCTTACATTATTGTGCTTTAAATAAAAATGGTTTTGTTCTTAAAATTAGCGATTCTTCTGGTAATTTTATTGGAAGAGCAGCAGGATTTCGACATGGAAATTGTGTGTTTTTTAATCAACTTCGTACAATTTATGATCGAAATGGAAATTACTATCTTGGTAGATATGGTGAAGAGAAACGAGATATTATTAATACCTTTAAAAAAGCTTGTGAATCTATTGTTACTCTATCACAAAATAATAAAGATGAGAAAGTGCCAATTGATTATGTTTTTGTCAATAAAAGTTATGCTTTAGGTGACCGTAGTGTGAGTACTATTTCTAATTTAGAATATGCAATTGGTTCTGCTCCAATGGATATGACTTCTGAAAACTGGAGTTCTTTTATAAAAAATACGAAATATTTACAGGAATCAGATATTGGTATAGGTTTTGAAACAGATTATGGTGGTTATCCGATTATTTGCTTAGCGGCTAGTAATGATAAGGAAATTGAAAATAATCTTGAATTTTGTGATATCGAAGCTATATATAAAAGAAAGAGAAATTCTATTGTAGTTACAGAGCATCCAACCTTCGAATTGGTTTCAAAAATTAATAAAATAAAGGCTATTTATTCTTTTTTGAAAAAAGAGGCATTTGATTTGATAAGTGAAGACGATGGAGACTTATTTGCAGTGGGAGATAATTGGTATATTTTATATAAAAATAATCGATTAGTAGAGCAATGTGTTCTTTTTGAAGATGAGATTGCCCTAATTGAGGCAAGCACAACCGATGAAGAAATTAGTAGGACCTTTGATTTGCTTGACGATGAAAAAAATAAGGTTTATCAAAAACAAGGTATTATTTAATTGATTGAAAGTAGTTTATCCTTATATTAAAATATAGTTATTAAAGGAGTCTAACTATTAAAAGTCAAGTACTTTTTAATAGAAAGATATAAATTGGAAAAATCCCATGCCAAAAAGATTTCACAAGGTGAAATTTTTGA
>CATLHA010000030.1 GCA_949948745.1 uncultured Caryophanales bacterium | reverse complement strand
ATCTCTACAAGTTAAATAATATTTATGATTGTATCCTTCTCTACTTCTTTTTTCTAAAATGACATTTCCTTCACATGAAATTTCTTCTTCTTCAATCAAGTTTTCTTCTAACAATGCTTGATATGGAATATTAAAACAATTCGAAGTCTTTTCATTTTCGATTTCACTTTTATAATTTCTTGCATAAAGTTTTGCCGCTTCCTCTACAAACTTCACATGGTAATTGTATTGTTGTTCGGAATTATTATAAGTTAAATTTCTTAAACTCGGTATCGCAAGCATCATAATAACTCCAAGTAATACTACCACTGTTAATAGTTCTACTAATGTAAATGCTTTTGAATCAAGATTATTTCTCATACCAAACACTTCCTATTCTTTTAAATATATTATATCGAAATAGTTTAAAAATAGATAGAAAACCAAATAGTAAAATTAAAATTTTACATTATTTGAACAGTTTATTTACTAGAATAAATAATCATCGCTGAAAAACAATAAATTTGTTCTTCACTATAAATACTAGAAGAAACCTGATACTTAATATCAATTAAATCCATATCTTCATCTAAAAAATTATTAATCGCACTCTCTAAATCTTTTTCATCTTCAAAATCAAATAATTTTACCTTCATATGATCACCAGTTATAGTATAAAAAAAACAACTGTCATAAACAGTCGTTTTTTATTCATTTATTTATCGAACAACAATATTAACAATTTTTCCTTTAATAACGATTACTTTTACAATCGTTTTACCTTCAATATGTTTTTGAACATTTAAAGAAGCCATGGCTTTTTCCTCAATCTGTTCATCGTTATCATCTGCACGTACAGAAATTGTCGCACGAACTTTACCATTTACTTGTACTGCAATCTCTTTTTCTTCATCAACTAACATAGATTCTTCATAAGTTGGCCAAGAAGATTCACATAATGGAGTACCAAGCTCATACATTTCATTAAGTTCTTCTGTAATATGTGGTGCAATTGGATTTAATAACATCAAATATGCACGATAATCTTTTGAAGTAATAGATTCTAATTTTTCCATTTTATTAAGTAAAATCATCAAAGCAGAAACAGCGGTATTAAATTTTAAAGCATCCATATCTTCTGTGACTTTTTTGATAGTTCTGTGAATATCTTTTTCAATTTCACTAGAGTAAGAATCACTTTTTACAACTTTTTCTCCAAATCTAATCACCTTATCCAAGAATCTACGACATCCAATAAGTCCTTGTTCACTCCAAGTAGCTTCTTTTTCATAGTCTCCAATAAACATTTCATAAGTACGAAGAGTATCTGCCCCATGAGTTGAAACAATATCATCTGGATTGATAACATTTCCAAGGCTCTTACTCATCTTAACGCCACCTTCTCCAAGAATCATTCCATGCGCTGCACGTACTTTAAATGGCTCGCTATTTGGTACTAATCCTTCCTTATATAAGAATTGATTCCAGAATCTTGCATAAAGCAAATGTCTAGTCGCATGTTCCATACCACCATTATACCAATCAACTTTTCCCCAATATTTTAAAGCTTCTGCGCTAACAAATTCTTTTTCATTATGTGGATCCATATAACGTAGCCAGTACCAAGAAGACCCAGCCCAGTTAGGCATTGTATCTGTCTCTCTTTTTGCTGGTTTTCCGCAATGTGGACAAGTTGTATTTACAAATTCAGAAATTCTAGCTAATGGGCTTTCTCCATCATCGGTTGGTTCATATTCTGCTACATTTGGTAAAAGTACTGGAAGATCTTCTTCTGGTACTGGAACCCAACCACATTCTTCACAGTAAATAAGAGGAATTGGTTCTCCCCAGAATCTTTGTCTTGTAAAAATCCAATCTTGTAATTTATAATTTGTTTTCTTATGCCCAATACCTTTTTCTTCCAAATAATCAATAATAGTATCAATCGCATCTTGCTTATTTAATCCATTTAAAATATCAGAATTAATGTGAGTTCCATCACTAACAAAGGCTTGTTCTCCATTATCTAATAAATCACAAATTTTCTTGTGTGTTTCAAACGTTAAGAAGTCACGAAGTTCATTTTTGGATACCCAAACAGGTTCTTGAATTTCTTGTTCTTCTTTTGTCATTTCTTCTTTTGCTAAAGATCCAAGTTCTACTACCAATACACGATTGGTTGTAAGACGATTCACATCTTTATGAGCAGCATAGAAACTTTCTTGGAATACATAAGAAAGTAATTCCACATTCTTAATATCGGTGTATCCAGTTTCTTCGATTACTTCACGACGAGCGGCACCCTCTACAGAGTCATCCTCCTCTTCAATTCCACCCATAATAAATGTTTGCCAGTTAAATTTATGATAACGCACACATAAATACTTATCTTCATACTTAACTACTACAATAACAGTATCTCTTTCTGTATTTTTCTTTCCTTCCAATGGAGGAGTTTCTGGTGATACATAAAGAGGTGCAAGTACTGGGATAATATCAATTCCAAATTTCTTAGCAAAGTCATAATCTCTGGAATCATGCGCTGGAACTGCCATAATCGCACCTGTACCATAGTTCATCATTACATAATCAGAAATATAAATTGGAATTTCTTTACCAGTAATTGGATTTACTGCAGTTAATCCATCAATTCTAACACCAGTTTTATCTTTCACAAGTTGTGTACGTTCAAATTCAGTCTTCTTATTTGCCCGTTCACGGTAATCAATAATTTCATTCATATTATTGATTAAACCACTGTATAAGTCAATATATGGATGTTCTGGTGCAATTACCATAAATGTTACTCCATATAAAGTATCTGGTCTAGTTGTATAAACGGTTAATTTCTCATCTACTTGTTTAAGTCCAAAATCAACTTCTGCTCCTACTGATTTACCAATCCAGTTAATCTGAGCTGTCTTAATTCTTTCTTGAAAATCTGTATCTTTTAATCCATCAATTAAACTTTCGGCATAATCACTCATACGAAGCATCCATTGTTCTTTTTCACGTTGCTCTACTTGACTTCCACAACGCTCACAAACTCCACCACTAGAGTCTTCATTTGAAAGTCCTGTTTTACATTTAGGACACCAGTTAATATTCTTTTTAGCTTTATATGCCATTCCTTTTTTAAAGAATTGTAAAAATTGCCATTGTGTCCATTTATAATATTCAGGATCCGTAGTTGAAAATTCACGAGACCAATCAAAGGAAATCCCAAGCTTTTCAATTTGTCCCTTAAATGTCCGAATATTTTCTTTTACTGCGATACTAGGATGAATATGATTCTTAATCGCATATTGTTCCGCTGGAGCCCCAAAAGCATCCCATCCCATTGGGAATAATACATTATATCCCATCATTCTCTTTTTACGTGCCAAAGCATCAAGTGCTGTATAACTACGTACATGTCCTACGTGAAGACCAGCTCCACTCGGATATGGAAATTCTACTAAATAATAATATTTTTCTTTAGAATAATCTATCTTTGCTTCAAAAGTATGATGATCAGTCCAATACTTTTGCCATTTTTTTTCTATGTTTTGAGTACTATCCATTTCTTCTTTCTCCCTTCGAAATTTTTCTTTCTTCCTTTATAATCGTTTTCTTTTTAGGCTTTTTATCATCGATTTCAATCTCTTCTATTTCCTCTAACTCTTCGTTAGATAGCTTTTTTTGATAGTATTTACCAACCAGTTGAAAACTAATTAAAATAATTGGAATAAATAATGCAAATCCAATCAGTAATTGAAAAAATATATTTTCAAAATACATAACAATAGATCCAACAAGTGCTATATCAAAACTACCTAATAAAGCTACCGAATTTACAAACTTTTTATATTTGATCTTCTTTAAATTAATTTGATATTTAATTAATAAATACTGAACTTCTACTGGTACTTTTTTTCCATTTTTTCTTGCTTTACGAACTGAAAAAAAGTAGTAAAATAAATAAACTAGAATAAATATCACTATAAAATTTACTATAAAACTAACAAAATATTCCATTGCACCTCCAAAAAATAAAACCACCAGCTATGCCAAAGGACGACATAACTCGTGGTACCACCTTATTTAATTCTCTAAACTGATAACGGAGTCACCCACTTCATTCCAAAAGACAAGTTCAATATAAGTTCTTAATCTATTTCCACCAAACATAGATTCTCTATCTAAGATATTATATCTACTACTTCTTTCATCAACATGAAACTATATGTATTATAACATAAAATTTTAAAAAGCAAACACCTTTTTTATCGATGTTTGTTTAATACTACTGGTTTTCCAAAATCAGGACAAAAACTTTGTCCTTTCTGCTCATAAATTTTTGCTTTTACTTTAACTTGATTTACATAAAGAATATCAGGAGTCGAAAGACGTGCTTGAAAATAGTTCATTGCTTTGTATCCTAAAGGAGGAGTAATCTCTTTTCTAATAGAACCATCAAAAGTCATGTTAGAACTATGGAATTCCTCGGATAAAACAAAATGAGTACCAGGCTCATAAATCTTTTGTCCGATACAAATATTATTTTTTTTAAACATAAACTTATCTCCTATTTACTTTAGATACTGGAGTTCCAAATTCTGGACTAAAACGTTCACCATTTTTTTCATATACCTTCGTTTTAACTGCAACTTTATTCACAAATAAGATAGCGTTAAAGTCTGCATTTACAATTTTATATCCTGATGGACAAGTTAATTGTGATTGACCGTCATTCATTTTATGTCTAAACTTTGTTTGTTTAATACCACTAGCAAATATATAATGTGTTTCTGGTTGAAAAACTTCCATACCAATATAAGTAATATTCATTCCAAACATAGAAATACCCCCATTTCTTGTTGTAGATTATATCATATTTTTAACTTTTTTTCAAGAAAAAACATAACAAAAAAAAGAGGAATCTAGCCTCTTTACTTTATTAAAACTTATTTTTTTACATACTGTACAGAAGTAAGAATAGTTTCATTAAAATGAACAGTCGATGGATCTACAGGCTCATTTAAAAATTTATCAAATTGTTCGAAAAAATATTCTTTCATAGAAAGTAATCTCTGATAATCTTCATAATCTTTAGCCAAATAATATAGATTAGAACTCATAGAATCCATTTCTTTCTTTACTTCTTCAAAATGTGAAATCTTTCCTTCTTCTTTTTGTAGAGTACGAAGATGGTTTCCATGCCTTGTTGCCTCACAATAAGATTGATATTGTTGATTAGACATTTCATTTCTTTTTACTAATAACTTTACTGTATCAAAATGAGCATATTCAGGATAATTATTTTGCAATGTATATTTTGCTCGAAAGAAATCAATAGAACCATTTATTACGCAAAAACCACCAATTCCTGTAATCACATAACATAAACCATTTACAAAAGTAGAATCCATCGATAAAAAATTACTCAAGGAATTATGAATTGTCCCAACAAAAGAAACTCCAGATACCAACAAAGAACCAACAATTAAAGAAAGAGTATACCTTTGTTCCCTCTTAATTATAAGACATTGATTTATTTGACTAATACTGTTTTCAAGCATTTCTTCTTCTTTTTTCTTTTCATTCCACTTTTGTCCATAAACTTGAATTTTCTTTTCCAAATCCTGTTTTGCATATTCAAACACAATTACCACCCCTGTTAGAAATATTAAAATATTAACTATTATATCAAAATAAGATAAATTTCTCAATTTATATAAATAGGAAAATAACAAGCAAGGTAGTTAATTATAAAATTAACTATAAATACATAATGTAGATTAAAATCATTATCTTATTTTTTCTGGATTTGAGTATTTAAATCTAAAGAAATTCTCTGGATTTTTTGCTGGAGTTGATCATCTGATTGTTTAGATTGAAACTTAATAAATTCTAAATTTCTCATTTTATAAAATTTATATAGCAATACCTCACTACAATCCTCTAACACCTTAATACTACTAGGACACTCAGGACCAAAACATGATAAAACAATCTTTAAATCTTTATTTACCTTTACTAGATGACAATTAAAATACAATTCATGCAAACAAGATAAACCATGATATTGCATAAAGGGAAAGCAATCATACATATAACTCAAGATACAAGTCTCCTCCGAATCTATTCCAATATAAGCAAATATTTTTCCTAATTTCTGTTGTATAGAATACAATGGTAATTTCTTATCCCTCTTTAAAAATGCTAACCAATCAATTAGAAACTCAGGCATATGATCATTTAAAACTATATATTTAGGATTTAACCAACTTGAGATGGCCTCCTCTAAGTATGTTTTTTTTGACTCTAAAATAACAACTTTTGGTACCTTCACATTTTTTATAAGTCTTATAGACTTAGAAATAGGTGGAGAAATTTTTAAATTAGAAACCTTTGATTCAGCTAATTGTTGATTATCAGAAACAACTAAATTTGTAGATGAAGCCACTATTTTTTGTTGTTCGCCACATAGGTTTTCTGGTTTCTTTTTACCTTTTACCATATAAGAGAACATATTATAATCAAACCCCAATAATTCAATATCATTCTTTCTAGCATAGTCCCTAACATAAGAATCCTTTTCTATTTTCTTTATTAACATTGTCAAAAATTTTTCTTGAATAAATAACTGACTATTTTTAGACAGTTTCATATAGAAATCTCAATCTTTAATTAATTCTACTTCCTTCTTTAATAGATACAAAATATTTTTTGTTAACTGACTGTATATTTCATTTTTTAATTCTTCATCATTCACAGAATATTGTTGGATTTTACTCTCTAATTCTAACAATTTTATCTTATAATCTTCAATATTTGATAAGTTAATATCCTGATGAAAAAAAGTATCTAAAGTATCTAAATAAAAATAGCCCCTAATTTGCCCATTAATATTATCAAGTAACATAGAAAGTTCTACATTATATGCAGTAGATGTAGAAGGAATAGAAACTAAAGAAATATCACTATCATTTTCCAAAGTTTCATATTTCTGTTTTAATAAATAAAATCTTTTCTTATAATGATAAATCTTATCAGTAAGATGACTATCTGTATCCAAAGAAGTATTAATTAACTCTAGCTTTAATAACGTTTCCTCAATACAATGTACATATTTAGAAGTAACATCCATACTGACATCCACATTTTTAAGTATATCTTCCAACTTCTTTTCTTCTACTGAACTTCTAAAAAATTTCATATATACAATAGCAACCGATTAATGGCGAATATTTTATCACTTTTTGACCTAAAAAGCAAGAAAAAAGAATCTACAAAATAGACTCTTTTCTAACTAGTTCATTGTCTCTCCAATATACTCTAGGAGTTTTAAGAATAGTTTTATATATTCTCTAGTCAAGTTAAACTTGGATAATTTTCTAATCTCAATTCTCTTCTTCTTAATTGGTAAATCCGAAAACATAATAGAAGATATTTTTTCCTTTAATACTGTATTAATAGGTAAATCAAGTAAGATACTATCGATTTCATCGTTAATTAGACGAACAGCATCAATTTCAATATCTTTACCCTTACAGTTAATTGTCAATTGTCCAAAAGATGGAACATTATTAACTTCAATCACAAAATCAGCATCATCTACATAAGAAGTCGTTTCAAGTTCTGTATCATTAAAATATGCCATAATATCTTGAGCTTTCTTTGTATTACGGAATCTAATCTTATAATCACGATAATCTGGAAGTACACTTCTAGTACCATCTAAATTACGGACAATAACTGTATAGTTACTTGGCAAATAATTATACTCAATTTGCGTAATTAAATATTTTCCTTCTTTATACATATCTGTAATACCATCATCTTCATACAATTGGAAAGAATGACTTTCTCCTGGGAAAATATGAATTTCTAAAGCCTCTGGAGTCCCTGTAAAGTTTTGTTTTTCTGTACTATCTAATGGAATAATCGCTCCACGTTTTGCGAATACTGGATAATCTTCATCACGGAAGAACGAAATATATTGTTTATTTCCTGGGAATTTTTTACCAGTCTTAAAATCATACCAAACACCATCTGGTAAATAAAATTTATGAATCGTACGGTTAATCAACATATCCTTTTTTTTCATAATTGGTGAAATCAATAATTCACCAAAATAATACTCGTCAGAGAAATTTTTATCATCATAAACCCAAGGAACTTCACGATAAAGTGGTTTGATTAAAGAAATTCCATCATGATGATATAAATACGCCTTTGAATAGATATATGGTATAAAACGATGTCTTAATTTTAAATAATCATCTACTACTTCTAAAGTTCTAGCATTCCATCTCCAAGGTTCACGACGATAATATCTACCAGCAGGAGCATGAAAACGTAAGATTGGACTAAATACTGCAAGTTCAATAGAACGAATATAAAGTTCTTCTTCTTCAATACCACCATAATTACCCGCAACATCATGACTAATCCAAGAAACTCCAATATTAGATGCTGCTTGATTTAATGAAGGAATTTTCTTTAGCATTTCCCAACCTACCATCGTTTTACCAGAATACATAATTGGTTGTTGATGAGGCGCGATTAAAGCACTTCTTGCCAAAGTTACATTACGAACAGAACGATCCAATGGATCATTTTCCAAAAGATAATGGTTCAAAAACCAAAGTTCGTCAGTCCCCTTATCTGTTTTCTTATAATCATTCCAGAAAAAGTCAACTCCCATTTCGCGAAGTGGTTTCAATAATTTCTGGAAAATTACATCTAGTAATACTGGATTTAATGGATCAAATGCTATGACTTTATTATTAGCTACACCAAACATTTTTGCTATTTCAGGATAATGCTCTTCATGTGGATAAATACCATTTTCAGGATCATAATAAAGTCCAACACGAATATTTTTTTCATGAAGTTCTTGAATTAAAGCTGGTGGATCTGGAATTAAATCTTTATTAAACGTATATCCAGTATCCAAAATCTTTTTGTCAGCACTTTCACGTAAATGCCAATTTTTATCTAAAAGTAGTACAGATAACGGAATTTCTCGTTTCTCAAAACTATTCACTACCTGTCTTAATTCTTCATCTGTATATGGTAAATCACGACACCACCAATTACCAAGCGCATATCTTGGAATCATAGGAGGCATTCCTGTTAATCTTAAATAGTCTTGAATTGCAAGATCAAAATCATTATTATACATAAACACATAAACATCAATACCAGGCTGATCACGTTTTATTAATTTGCCATTTTCATCATAAATATAAGAATTACTATCGTCAATAGATGCAAAACCATCTAAAGAAAATAGTCCATTACGAAGTTTCATATCTTCATCCGTTCCATCTAAACCAACAAAGACACCCTTATAATTTTTTACTTCTGGATGCTTATAATACCAAGCACGATCTGTATTATTTAAGTCTACCCTAAGATTAGAGGATGGAACAATTTTACCACCATCGAAGTTTTTCTCTTTACTATAAGAAATCGCAAAATATTTTGTCTTTATAACTAAAAATTTATCATCTTGATTAATTTCATAATTTACCTTATCAAAATTACGAAATTGAACCCATTGACTTTTATTATCATAAAAAGTTCCTGTAGGGCTATATTCGAATCGTATTAATCGCTCTGTTAAAATGGAAATACGATAATGCTTTCCTTCAATCAAATTTTCTGGTCTGACAATAAGTTTTTGTTTCTCAATCGCCCTTTTTTCCTCTAATGATTCTTTAATCTCAATAGATTGTTCCTTATTTTCTTCCACTGCCACAATATTTTGAACATTAACAGAGTCTAACTCTGGTGACATATTCTCTCCTTCAACTGTTACAGCTGTATCATTAGAAGAAACAATTGGTTTTACTGAATTACCAGTCGATGTTTGTCCTTCATCAACTGCTTGAACATTTATATTTGCATCTACTACTCCTGAAGAAATCTGCACTGGCTCAATATTGGTAATAGGAACAACCTGAACTTCTGAATTAGGAACCTGTGAAATTACTTGTGATTGCATTTGATTTCCCATATCCATAACAACAGTTGAATTTACATTCGTGTCTACTAAAACTGGTTGAGTGGAAACACTAGAAGTCATAGATTGATTAACTAAAGTATCTGTTGAAACTGATGATGAAGTAGAAACATCACCAACTGGACTTGCCATTCCATTTATACTAGAATCTACCATAATAGGTTGAGGCATAGCTACCTGTACCATATTAGAGTCCATAACAGATGGATTCATAGTATTACTATCTAAATTTACTGAATTAGGAATATTTCCTTGTACTGGAACTTGCTCATTTCCTTGAAAATTAGTATCCATATTATCACCCTTATTTATTCTTCTATTATTCTAACCTACATTAATAATACCATAAAGTAAACCAAAAAAAAAGAGAAAACCATACGATTTTCAGTGTACATTTTCTCCTTTAAAATTCTAAATCTTCGTAGTCATCATCAAAATTCATATCGGAATCAAAGTCAAAATCCTGATCCATATTACCATACCCTGCAAAAAGTTCATAGATTGGTTTTAAAATTGGATGATTTTCTATTTTTTCTAAGATAACAAGCATTTCTTCTTCAGTTATCTCCTCAAATGGTTTTGCATTCTCTATATCTGGAATAACAACATCTTTACCAAATATATAAATAAGATTAGAAGTTAGTTTAATTCCATCACTAAAATCTACTCCGCCATAATTTCCAGTAATAATGAATTCCTCTGTACTTCGATAATTATTTTCTGATTTTTTAATATCACTTGTAATATTAAAAGATATTTCTTGATTGTTTTCTAAATCTAAGGTAAGAGACAAAGATTTTTTGTTTTCCTTCTCTTTATAAGTACCAGTATATTTATAAGTAACAATAAAACCAGAAATAGTAACACTCTTATCTTTTTGCTCTTCTATTTTTAAAGTAAAGTAATTTGTCTTACTTTCTACATCAACGATTTTAAATTCATGAGCGTTATTATAATGATAATATTGAATTGCTTCTTCATCATCTACAATTTCTTCCATTACAATATTATTAAATCCATAATAGTAAACATTATAATAAAATAAGACTTCATCCTTTTCTCTTTGTACTCTCTGTAATTCTTTGATAGCCTCATCAATAGTAGTAGAAAATTCTTCATCAATTTCAATAAAAGACTTCATTAATTCCCTATCATTTTTTATACCTTCTAAAATATCAATACCAACTTTAGATAATTTCTTAGAAGTAACTTCATAACTAATTTTATTAGTCTTTTTGGTAGTATCTCCTAAAGAAATTGTTTCTTTTGACTTCTTAAAATCATTATCATTCATATTTTTCTTAATATTGTCAAATACAATATCTAATAATTTTTCAGTATCAATAGAACCAGTATTTTCAAAGAAAGAGATATACTCAAATTGTGTATAATAATAAGGTTCTAAAATATCTTTAATTTTTGTATAAATTTTATTATCTTCTAAAACTGCATCTAAGTCTAATGAACTTTCTCCAAGTTCTAATTTTGTTTGAAAATTAGATTCTTTACTATTTTTATCATCATTATAATCTAAGGTTAATCCAATCTTTCCAAAATCCATTCCAAATGCTGTCCCAAGATCCAAAGTTAATTCTTCTCTTACTCCCATTTTATCAGAAGAAGAAATTTTTTGAACTAACCAATTGTCTTCCATATTAGAACTTTCTTTTAAAAGTCCACTCCAATTAGAAATACTCTGTAACACAATTGTTTTTGGGCTAGAAAGAGTAAAAAAACCGATTGCAAGTAATCCAATAGAAAGTACTGATAAAATAATTGCGAAAATAGTCATATGATTTCGACTAGATTTCTTATTCTTAACTACTGAATTAATCTCACACTTTAGGCACTTTCCATCTACTAAGGATGCCCCGCATTTACTACAATACATAAATTAACAACTCCTATCCTAATAATATTATAGAATAAAAATTCAAAAAAAGAAATGTTTTTAAAAATTACTAAATATTTTTGTAAGTGAATTAGACAAAATAACAAGTTTTTTCTATAATAGTATGCAAGGGAGTGCATTTATGAAAAATAGATACCAATACTCAAACTCAAATAAAAGATATTATACCCTAGATTATTTTTATAAAACTACTTTTGGAAAAAAAGTATTCAAAGTAAGTCTAAACGGAGGATTTACTTGTCCAAATAAAGATGGAACCAAAGGTAGAGGTGGATGCATTTACTGTTCAAAATTAGGCAGTGGAGATTTCGCTGGAAATATCAACGAGGATCTAATAACACAATTTAATAAAACAAAAGAAATCCTTCATAAGAAATGGAAAGATGCTGTTTATATCGGGTATTTTCAAGCAAATACTAATACATATGCAGAAATTGATGTATTGAAACAAAAATATGAACCAATAATTGCACTAGAAAATGTAGTTGGATTAAACATTGCGACTAGACCAGATGCAATTACAGAGGAGTGTTTAGATTATTTGGAAGACTTAAGTAAAAGAACATATCTAACAATAGAACTAGGACTTCAAACAATTCATGAAAAAACATCGAAATTAATTAATCGGGGACATGATTTAAAATGTTTTAATGAAATGGTAAGAAAACTTAGAAAAAGAAAAATTAATGTAGTTGCTCATATCATTAATGGACTACCTTATGAAACAAAAGAAATGATGATTGAAACTGTTAAACATTTAAATACATTAGATATTAATGGTATTAAAATACACATGCTCCATATAATAAAAAATACAAAACTAAATGAAATATACCAAGAGAATCCCTTTCCTATATTAACAAAAGAAGAATATGTAGATATCGTGTGTGATCAATTAGAAATATTAAGACCTGAAATTGTCGTTCATAGAATTACAGGAGATCCAGATAAAAATGATTTAGTAAAACCAAGTTGGGTATTAAAAAAGTTTTGTGTACTAAACGATATCGACAAGGAATTAGAAAAAAGAAGAACTTATCAAGGGTTTAGAAATAGTATTTTAAATAGAGTACATGAAAGATTTTGCTACTATATAAAGCCAAACTCCTTAGTAATCGATGCAACTGCTGGTAACGGAAATGATACATTATATATATCAAAAATAGTAGAAAAAGGTCATGTCTTTGGTTTTGATATTCAAGAACAAGCAATCAAGAATACAAAAACATTATTAGAAGAAAATAATCGTAATAATATTACCCTATATCAAGAAAATCATGTAAATATGAAAAAAGTTCTAAAAGACTACGTAGGTAAAATTAGTTTAATCACTTTTAATCTTGGATATCTTCCAAATGGTAACAAAGAGATTTCAACAAAAGATATTGATACAATAGAAGCTGTAAAAGTAGGATTAGAAATGATTCATAATAAAGGAATTATTTTAATCACAGTATATCCAGGTCAGGAAGAAGGATTAAAAGAAAGTATCAAATTACAAGAGTTCTTAAAAAATAAAAATGTCATCTATTATTACAACACAGAGAATAAAAAAGCACCCTATTTAATTGAACTAAAAAAAGAACCAAAAAAGAGCTAAGATCTTAGCTCTTTTTTTCATGTTCTAGAACATCTAAATAGTAACGTTTGCCCAATCGATACAAATTCCTGTACCAACGTTTTGCCATAACAATCACCATTTATAATATGTTACAGAAAATTTTATTTTATACTATTTTTCTTTTGCACCTTTATGAATCGTTTCTGATAAAACTGTTCCAACAGTAGCTAAATTTTGTAAGTCACTTGGAATAATAATCTTAGTAGATTGACCATTCGCAACTTCAATCATAGCTTCATAACTTTTTAGTTTTAAAACAGATTCATCTGCCCCAGCTTCTTTTAATAAACGAATTCCTTGTGCATTTGCTTCTTGAATTTTAATAATTGCTTGTGCTTCACCTTCTGCCTCACGAATATGAGTTTCACGCTTTGCATCAGCTCTTAAAATAGCACTTTCTTTTTCACCTTCCGCAATTAAGATAGCAGCCTTCTTCTCACCTTCTGCTTGAAGAATTTTTTCACGTCTTTCACGTTCTGCTCTCATTTGCTTTTCCATTGCTTCTTGAATATCTCTTGGTGGAATAATATTTTTTACTTCTACACGGTTAACTTTAATTCCCCATGGATCAGTGGCTTCATCTAAGATAGATCTCATTTTTGTATTAATAATATCACGACTTGTTAAAGTTTGATCAAGTTCAAGTTCACCAATAATATTACGTAATGTTGTAGCTGTTAAATTTTCAATAGCACTGATTGGATTTTCTACTCCATAAGTATATAATTTTGGATCTGTAATTTGAAAATAAACCACAGTATCAATTTGCATTGTAACGTTGTCTTTTGTGATTACTGGTTGTGGTACGAAATCTTTTACTGTTTCCTTTAAACTAACATCACTCGCAACACGATCGATAAATGGAATTACATAATGTAATCCTGTTTGTAACGTTGTATGATAAGAACCTAAACGCTCAATAACTTTAGCTCTTGATTGCGGAATAATTTTTACTCCAAATACAACTAATAATAATAAAATAATTAGAAATGTCCATAACATAAATTAAATCTCCTCCTTTACTTCTTTTACGGATAATTTCACACCTTCTATAGAAAGTATTTCTACTTTACTACCAACACTGATTTTCTTATTAGAGATAGCAGTCCAACGTTTTCCGTCAACTTTTACTTCTCCAGGATTTAATTTTGAAATTTCTTCAGTAACAATACCAATTTGACCAATTACTCTATCCAAATTCGTACGAACTGGTTCTCCTTTTCTAATTTTACGAACAACACTCTTTGTACAAACTAAACTGATAAAACTAACGATAACAAAAGTTCCAATTTGAATTGTTGGATCCTCTAAGAATAAGCTGACTGTAAAACTGGCAAGAGCCCCAACCGCAAACCAAATAGAAACTAAGTTTACTGTTGCTAGTTCAAATACAACCAAGGCAACAAAAATAATTAACCAAACACTACTCATTATCTCACTTCCTAATATTTACATTATACCATAAAATCATAAAATTTTCTACTTATAAAGAAAATCTATTAAAGCATATTCTTTTTCTTCAAAATAAATGCAACAATTAAAGAAAGACAAAGAGAAATGAAAGATAGTATAAAGAAAGAGCCCTCATAATCAGCAAGTGGACCAAGAGGAACATTCATTCCAATAAAAGAAGAGACCATCGTTGGAATAGATAACACAATCGTAACACCAGCCAAGAATTTCATAATAGAATTTAGATTATTAGAAATAATGGTCGCATAGGAATCTGTAGTACTTTTTAAGATTTCACGGTATAAATCTGCCATTTCAATACACTGTTTATTTTCAATAATAGCATCTTCTAGTAACTCATCATCTTCCTCATAAAAAGTGACAAAATTTCCCTTTAAAAACCTTTCTAATACCATTTCATTTGATTTTAAAGATGTTGTAATATAAACAAAACTCTTCTCAATATTTAATAAATTTACTAAATCGTCATTACTCGTTGCTTGTAACATTCTACCTTCTGCTTTTTCTATTTCTTTGCTAAGAACCCTTAAATGTCTCAAATACAAAGTAGATGTTTTATATAACATTTGAATTGTAAATCTAGTTCTTTTATAAGTATAAAAATCTTTGACTTTTCCCTGTTTAAAATCTTCTAATATCTCACACGTTTGAAGAGAAACCGTAACAATATAGGCATCTTTAATAATTAAAATCGCAAGAGGCATCGTTGCTACACTAGAAGATTTTTTCTTTTTTTCACGAACAGGAACATCGACAATAATCATACGAATATCTTCTTCATCATCATAATCAATTCTAGGTAACTCCTCATCATCCAAAATATACCCAATAAAACTAGCATCCATATGAAAAGAATGAGTTAAAAATTCAATATCTTCTAAAGTCGGGTTCACAACATCAATCCAACAACCTTTACGTATTTTTTTTAATAAATCAAAAGATCCTGTTTTAATATCTGTATTATAAATTTTTAGCATACAATCACTCTCCTACCATATTTTATCAATTAAATTTAAATAACTAATTACTTTACTATAATTTCATTATAAACTTTTTTATTGAATGAGAAAGAAAAAAGACTGGAATAATCCAATCCTTTACACAAGTTTTCAATATAATATTTAATTTATTCTAAAACTTCTATTCTTCTAGGTTCATTTTCCTTTAAAAAAACTGTTAATTTTTCTTTATTATCACAGACAACAAGTAAAATATCACCTAAAATTTTATAACCCATATTATTTAATCGAGTAACTAACCATTTTTCGTCTTTTCCAATATGTTTTAGATTCATATGCATGACTTTTCCATCAATCAATAAATTACTAACCAAACCGTTTTCTGATACCTTTAAATTGTTATCATTAGGTGTCATTGGCATATATTTACTTTTTGGAAGAAAACTAACCTTTCCACTTGGTTCTAAAATAGAACAATTAATTTCACTAATATCATAATACCCATTCTCCCTAGCTAGTTGTAAGAAATCATTCACATCAAGTTTCCCCTTTTTTAGATTATCATACATAATTTTACCTTTATTCATAAGAATCAACGGCTTTCCAGTAAAAAATCTTCTTAAAACAATGCTCTTATTTGTAAGAAAAGAAATAAGTACAGAAAATCCGCCATATACAACAATAGCCAAAGCACCATCTACATAATTAATAGAATCGTCCACACTTAAACTAGCTGCAATAGAACCAATACTAATTCCAATAATGTAATCAAATAAATTTAGTTGAGCCAATTGTTTTTTACCCATAAATTCTGTAATAATAAATAATACAACTAAAGAAATCACACTGCGAATTACAACATCTAAAATATTTTGCATAGATATCACCACTCTTAGTATGCTAAAATTTTAATTTTATATACAAAAAAAACAGGATTTCTCCTGTTACTGCATTTTCTCATAATTTGGAACTTTTGGAAGTCCTGGCATTGTAATAATATTATTAAGTAAAACAATAATCATCTCACTACCAGTCTGAATAGTAATATCACGAACTGAAATCGAATATTCCTTTGGATACCCAAGTTTATTTTTATCATCACTGATAGAATATGGTGTTTTTGCCATACAAATTGGATAATGAGAAATACCAAGTCTTTCTATTTCTTTCAATTTTTCTTTAGCACTCTCTGAATAAATAACC
This sequence comes from uncultured Caryophanales bacterium, assembly GCA_949948745.1. Taxonomy (GTDB): domain Bacteria; phylum Bacillota_I; class Bacilli_A; order RF39; family UBA660; genus Alloscybalousia. The sequence continues at coordinate 1,889 of CATLHA010000030.1, read as the reverse complement.
TCATTAGCAGCATATACTTCATGAGCAATTATCCAAACTTTCTCTGAAATACTTAGCTTATCTTCATATAATTTTCGATATCTAGAAGAATCCGTATTTTCTAAAATATATTTTGCCAAATCAGTACTACCTTTACCACCATCCGTAAAAGAACTAGTAACAAACGATTCTACATTATTTGATTTACAATATTCCTTTAAATTTTCTATTTCTCCTTCTGTATCTGTAGAAAAACGATTTATCGCAACACAGAATGGTACTTGATAATGTTTCAAATGTTCAATATGTGCTAACAGATTTTCTCTTCCACTATGTTCTAGAGCACGAACTGTTGCAACTAAAACAATAAAAGAAGGTGTAATCCCTGCAGTTGGACATTTAATATTTAAAAATTTTTCTGCTCCTAAATCACTACCAAAGCCTGCTTCTGTTACAACATAGTCAGATAAACTAAGTGCTGTCTTTGTTGCAATGATACTATTACATCCATGAGCGATATTAGCAAAAGGTCCTCCATGAACTAATACTGGATTTTCTTCTAAAGATTGAACAATATTCGGATGAATTGCATCTTTTAAAAGAAGAGCCATTGCACCATCCACCTTTAAATCTTTCGCATAGACTGGTTTTTGATCAGTTGTATACCCAACTAAAATGTTAGCAAGACGACGACGCAAATCCTTTTCATCTGTAGCAAGACAAAAAATAGCCATCACTTCACTTGCAGCTGTAATATTAAAGTCTGCTCTTAAACTTCGATCATTCACATCTAAACATCTTTTAACGCAAATCGTACTAGGATCAATATTTAATTTATTTCCTTGATAAATATGATTAGAAACCGCTGCACACAATAAATTATTGGCAGAAGTAATCGCATGAAAATCACCTGTGAAATGTAAATCAATGTCTTCACTTGGAATAAGAGAAGCTAATCCTCCACCAGTAGCTCCACCTTTCATACCAAAAACTGGTCCTAAAGAAGGTTCTCTCAAAACCGCCATGCTAGAAACGCCTTCTAAACAAAGTGCATCATTTAGACCAATACTTACTGTCGTTTTTCCTTCTCCATAAGGAGTAGGATTAATAGCAGTTACAAGAATCAACTTGCTATCTTCTTTTATCTTTGGTACTCTTAATATTTTAGCTTTATCTGTACCATAACAAATAAATTCATTTTCTCCTAGTCCAAGATCAATACACAATTTATCAATTTTTTTCATGAGCAACACCCTTTCTATAAATACCTTTCTTATAATGGAAAGTTACAAAAATTAAGATTCCAAGAGAAATCACAATCGTAAATATCATTAAACTACCTATTATTAAAATATCACGAATCCACAATAAAAGAAATAATAGAGTAAATTTTGTGACAATTCCTAATAAATTCCACATTCTTTTATAAGAAGATACCTTTAAACTATATTCATACAAAAGCGTAAGCAACGAAAAATTTTCCTTTCTAATAGCAATATCAAAATCATCAGTACAAATAACTCCATACCCAATTTTAATATCAAATGGATAATGAATTATCATATCTGTTACATATGCTTGTGGTCCTTGATAAATATCCTTCAAATATTGAACCCAATATTCTCTATCCTTTAAAGTAACCTCCGAATAACAATCGGAAATACCAACTGTATTAGAAACAGCTCTAGTAATTCTACCATTATCTCTAGAAAAAGTAGTAAAATGAACTGGTCTCAATTTTTTAATATTTTCTAATTCTTTTTTTACTTTCATTGAAATCTGATCAGAAATAGTTACAGTACCAAGACACTCTTGATCCATTGCTACATATAAAATAGTGCCAACTTCCATACATCTTTCTACTTCAATATCATGTTCTATCATAAAATCATAATTTCCAACAAGATATC
>CATLHA010000029.1 GCA_949948745.1 uncultured Caryophanales bacterium | reverse complement strand
TACTATTTTTACTCATACACTTTATCCCCCTTAAAACAAGTTTCGACAACCTTTTTATTCTTTTTTATCTATAATATATAAAAAATCGATATTTGTATGTGCTACACAAGTAACACAAATGTAGCATATTTGTAATTCGAGAAATTGCTTATAATTATATTAACGGAGGGATTAATATGAACAAATTTAAAATACCTGTCATTCCACCTACATCACATCGTTCAATTAGATTTCCTAACGATCTGATTGAAGATGTAGAAAATCTCATCAAAGGTAAACAAACGACATTTAGTGCATTCGTGGTTGCTGCAACTCGTCATGCAATAGATGAATTGAGAGAAACAGAAGATAATTTAATAAAGAAATAAGATACTTTGTTTTATATAAAGTATCTTTTTAATTTTTAAAACTCTTCTGCACCAACTTCTTCTTCATCTACATTTTCAACCTTATTTAGTTCAGCATATTCTTCCATAATAATTGAAATTTCATCTGGGTAATAATCATTTAAAAATTCCTTTTTACTTATTCCAATTTTAATGCAGATGGCAATTGTTCTTTGAAGCCAATTAGAGTTGTAATTCCTTTCAGCATTGGCTTCACTTGAATAAAAAAATCTTCTAATTTATTCACTTCCCAAAACTTCTTGCATATTTCCAATAATTCAGTAGGACTCAATTCTTCCTTTAAAACTTCTTCATCAATATCTAATATTTGACTTAAAAAGCTAAATAAAAATTTGGGTGCTATAATCATTAATTTTGTTATTAAATTCATTATATTTTCTACTGTAAACATTTCCGATAATTTAAACTCTTCTCCATTCTCAGAAATCTCTTTCATGAAGTCTTCTGGCAAATCCTTTAAAGTTTGTAGGGATTCAAAATACTTGCCACAAGGCATCTTTTTAACCTCTACACCATGTATTCTTATTGTTTTTGGTAAACTCTTTGTTTCGTTACTTTTTGTCATTTTCTTATTCCTCCTAATTATAAATTTTAGGAGAGTATTTCTACTCTCCTGTTGGTGCAACTGTTGGTATTGTGTCTAACCATGTTAAATCAGTATTTGTTGTTGTATCTTTAATACTAAACAATTTATTGTCACATGCTCTAGCCATAAATGTTCCTTCTATTTCAACAGAACCTTTATTACCATTTCCTAAAGTTTCTAAATCAACTTTTATTTTTGATACTTTTGCTCTGTATTGTCTAAACATACGATATGTTCCATCTGATAAAAGCCCTTTATATGTACATGCAAATTCTGGTGCATTATCTGTTGTCGCAAAATCATATTCTTTTGTTGTTTCATCATATTTCCCACCTTCTAACATTGCTCTTAATTCATTTGTTAATTCTTTTAATGTCAATGTAAAATTTTCTCCATTGACAGTTTTATCAATATCATAAATCTCATCATCTGCATACATTTTTTCTTCTTCACTGTCTAAGTCTTTACTCAATTTCTCTGCATATGGAATATTTGTTTTTTCTCCAACTATATATTTTTCTAATGTATTTTCTGTTATTGGAAAAATCGAAAATTGACTAAACCCTTTTAAATATTTTTTTGGCATAATTAACGCCCTCCTTTATAAAATTTCTATTTTCTCAAAACGCATGGTTTTGTGATATATATTTGTTTCTTGTTCAAATAAATCTATTGCTAAAGTTCTTTCAAACTCCAAATCTTCCATCTTTGAATTAACTTCAATAGCAAGCTTAGAACATTTACTAGAACTTTTAGCCCATATATCTATTTGAATAGCAATATTACTGCTATACTCTTCATCATCTGCTTTACTTGACATAGAATTATCTATCTCATAGTAAGAAATTGCAGGCTTTTTATCTAAATTATTCCACTTTTGTGGATAAAAATAAGAAACCTCAACATCTGAGATTTCTTCTAATTTCTTTAATATCTGTGGTTTTAAATTCTTCATTATTTACCACTTCCTAACTTTCTAATATCTTGTTGTATTGATTTAATCAATTCTTGTTCTACTTCTCCTGTATTTTTAGCGTGTAAATATGCTGGTGTCATATAAGGTTGTGCTGGTATACCTTTCCAGTCTGCTTTATAAGATATTCCGCTCGGGTTTATCTATGTTGCTTTCTCTTCCTCTTTGACCTGTTCCGAAACTCTGGATATGGTGCATGTTCACAATTAGTAAATACTTGAGCTTCTGCTCCATTCTGTGTTATTTGTGACTTTGTCTTTATAGAATTGCGAAGTTGTCCTGTGTCTACTGGTGCTAGCATTTTAGCATTTTTTTGTATTTTCTTCGCTCCGTCTTTCCAAGCCTTTTCTACTACTTTCTTTTATATCTCCACCTAAGCCGTAACAAGTTTGCAAGCAACTCATCTAATCCTTCTACACTACTCATCTAAACCACCTACTATATGTAAAAGGATTGTTTTGTGACTATCTGATGGAATAATTGCTTTTATTTCATATACTTTATCTTGATATTTACAAATTTCGTTTATTGTTGCTTTAGTATCTTCACAAGTAACAATACATTCTGCAACTATCTCTTTGCCATATTCTTGTTGTACTTTTTCTAGTGTAGAATATTGGAAATTACCTTTTATAGCTTCTTTTATAATATCTTTTTCTGTTTCAATAATACAACCTTCATCATCTCTTATTTGTTCTTTTTCAGTAGTCATTATCTTGATTCCTTTATCATAAAAATTATTGTTTATTGCTTTCTTGAAACTGTTTGGAATATTCATCTTCTCCCACCACCTTAGCTTTTACAAACTTATTTATTTGACTAAAAAAACCATAAAATAAATCATCATCTGAACTATTAATCATATATGTTTTTACTTTTTCTGAAAAAGAAACTGTCTGGCCATTGTCGCTTATAGAATTTATTTCTTTTTGTTCTTCCCCTCCATTGCTATTTTCATTTTCAATTTTTTTATAAACATTAACAATGGCTTTTGCTACAATTCTTTCTAATTCAGTAGGCAATTCTTTTCTAGTTGTATAATTTAAAATTCTGTCTATCATTTCCCTTATATTAAAATCAAGCAATTCGTCTTTTTTTATATTAGAATTTAATAAAATAACATATTGTTTAATTCTCCCTATTTTCTCATCCATATAGTTAACCTCCAAGAAAGAAGTCAACTATTTGTTAACTTCTTCTTTCTTTTTTGTCTTATTTTCTTTAATTTCGGTATATTTCTTCTTATATTGTTCAATCAACAAGTCATTATCTGTTTCTAATATACTTCCATATTCATTTTTAAATTTTATCATAGTTTCCTCCTATGCTTCTTCATTATAATAAATTGTATCTGGCATTAATGCTTTTGTTCCTTTGTATAAGAAACTTTCTAATGCTATAGCGTCATCCAATGGTATTTTTTCTGCATCATATTCAGACACATAATAAGGCTGTGCAATAGCACCATTCATCATTACTACTGCTGACACATTTTCTGGTAATCTAGTACCTTCATAAACAATAACACTATCATACCTCCCTATTGCTGCATATGTTGGCTCTGTTCCATTTGGAAGTTCGTCCATATAGTCTTTTAATTCTCTTCTATATTTTGGACTAACAATTAATACTAAATCTTCTGCATCTATTCCATCAATAAAGTCATTCTTTGTTGCCTTTGCTGTAAGAATTAGATTATCTACTATAGCTTTTGCTCCTGTTGTTCCTGTTGGTGCTGTCACTTTTGTCCCTTCTGTTACTTTAGCAAAAAATTCTCTATCTAAGTATGCAACTATTCTCTTTTTATGGTTATCTTTTCTTTTTTCTGCCATTCCTACTACACCATATAATTTAACATCTTTATTTTGTAATTCTTCTACAATTTCCTTGTCTGTATCAATATTTACTATAACAGGTTTTGCTTTTAATTGATTTCCTTTTCCTGCTGTTCTTGCTGTACCTTTGTCTTGTAATTCTGCATTTGCAAATCTTTTATATTCTACTGAACCACTTTCTGGATTTCCTGAACCATTTTTTGCTTTTATTTGTTCTGATACTGCTGATACTTGTACATTTTCTAATACCCCATCTAATATTTCAGCTAATTTGTCTTTTTCTTCTGTCCCTTGTACCATAATATTTAATGAATTTTGTCTTGCCATTTTTTATTCCTCCTTTTATTTTTTTGGCATAAAAATAATCAAGTTTAATAACTTGATCTTGCTATTTTTTTCTTATTATTTTCTGCTCCTACTTTAGGAACATCTCCTGCTAATCTTTTTACTACCATTCTTTCTAGTTCTGAATTAAATTTCTTTGAGAAGTCTTCAATTTTCTCTGTTACTTTTTCTGCTGTATCTTCTTTTGATACAATCCAATTTGCAAAACTTGCTGGAATACCTTTATCAGATAATACATCTTTTGCATTTCCAACTAATTCCTTATAGTTTAATTCAATTTCTTTTTCTGCAAGTTTCTTTTCCTTTTCTGTTGCTTTTTCTTCTGCTGTTAGTTTTGCAAGTCTTTCAGCTTCATTTTTTTCCGCTTCTGACTCTTGTTTCCATTTAGCCTTTTCGGTTGCTAAATATTTGTTTAATTGTTCTTGCGTAAATGTCTTTTCCTTTTTTTCTTCCTTTTCATTTTCTTTCGATACTTCAACAGTTGTATCCACTTTTCCATCGTTATCTTCCATAACATTTCCTCCTTAACTTTTACTGTGTTATAACAAATTTTAGCTTTTACAGTGCTATAACTATTCAAGCAGTTTTACGCCTTACTTGAGGGCATAATAAAAAGCCGTATTTCTACGACTTTAATTTTGTATATAGGTATAGATTTGCACTATACATGAATGTTTATTTTCTCGGCTACATACTTTATATTTTAAAATATTAATAACTTTTTTATTATTCAAATAATATATATGGGTAATATCCACCTATAAATTTTATCTTTTTTCTACTATATCCTTTAATTTTTTTCTTTCTCATATATCCACCCCAAATCTTTTGATAACTTTGATATAACTAAATCTCTTTTTTCTGCTCCATTAAAAGAATTATATTGTTTATTTATTAGTCTTTCTATTTTATTATATTTTTCTTTCAATTTGTCTAGCTCTATATTTCTTTTTGGTGCTTTTAAATAAAAAGTATAATCTGGTGTTTTAACAATCATTGTATCTATACTTTTAAATTTAACATAGCTTTTAATATCTGTCAAAGAAAAAGAATAGTTTTTAGGATGATTATGTATAAGTATAAAAGAATTGTCTTTTGAATTTAACAGTCGTACTACATTACTTAAACTAGGACTAACAGTATTTTTTGTTCCTGTTGTGATTTTACCTATTAATTTACCTGTTTTTATATCTAGCATTGCTAGGTTTTCTTTATTATTATCCTTATATCTTTTCATAATTATATTTTCATATTTAACTATATTATTTTTTCTTAAGTTGTCTAAATATAAATTGTTTTTTATTTTTGTCTTTAGAAAATCATTGATATTTTCTTGAAAATTCAACTTCTCTTTTCTGTTTTTAGTGTTGCCTTGTTCAAGTGTTAACTTAGGTATGTACTCTTGTTTCCATTGTTCATATGACAAATTTTGTGGGACTAGTATAGCTTTCCCATTTTCATCTCTTGCACGCCTTTGTAAGTCTTCTATTACTTCATCATCAAATTCTGCTACTGTTGTACAACGGTCATTGGGGTGGATTGGTGGGTAATTCTTGCCGAGATTTTCTATCTTTTATATTAAATACTATATTATCTAGTTCAGCACAATGTTTGCAAGTTACTTGATCTAATGTTGCAATAAATCTATACTTTTCAATATCTAATTCTTTATAAGCTAACATTTCTGATTCGTTAGCAAAATGATTTATTTCTGTTCTTATAAGTGTAGTTGCATTGTATAAGCCTACATTCATATACTCAAACAATTCTTTACTTATTTTTTCTATTGACTTTCCTGACATTGTATCAGCTGTTAACTGTGTTCTAAGGTAATTACCTAGCTTTTCGCTATTATTCCATATTCTTTTAGAAAAATTAGCACCATTCGTCCAGTTTTCATTTAACATTAAATTTATTGTTCTATCATCTATCTGTGCAAAGCTAAATCCTAATCCTGTCCCCTTTTGAATATCATATATACTATGATAGTATCCCTCTTTTATTGTATCCACATATCTTATTTCTGTTATCTGTTGCTCTATATTTGCTAATTTTTTTAATTCTACATCTATATTATTTTGTAATGCTTGATAACGATTAATTCTATAAGAATAAGCAGGTGCATTATATTTTGCAAGTAGTTTCTTTTTCATTCTTTCATCTGTTATGCTATTATTAATTACTTCTAATAAGTTTTTATAATACTGCTTACTTTCTTTCTTGTTAAGTAGTTGTGTCAGTATATTTTTATCTAATCCACTATTTTTAGCATAATTATTAAATATTCTTACTATTTCTTTATTTATATTTTTAGTTGATCGATCATAAGCTTCTATCAATGAATCAATTGTATTCTCTGTTCTTTTTTCTAGTCTTTTCATTAATTCTGTGCTTCTTCGTTCCCAGTAATTTTTTGGTTTTCTAGCCATAAAAAAAGCACCTCCTATTCGTTGGTACTATCTTCATTATTATGATTATCGTCAAATCCTCCTGAACTGTACATAGCTAGTTGACTTTGTTTCATTTTTTCTTGATTTTCTGTCTTTACTAATTCATCTTCTTCTATCGCATCTTCTATAAATGATAAATTACTAATTAATGTTTGATTTGTTACATTTCCACTCAAATAACTGATCATTTGTGCAATCTCTAAATCATTTTTAGGGAATGTTAATGTCATTTTTATTTCTATTTCTTCAATTGGAATAATTGGCATATTTTGTTTTACACTTAAAAAATTATTATATAACTTAAACCTTTTCTTTAACGTTTCTTTATAAAATGCCTCTTTATCTTTTAACGAAATTATAAAAGGCAATAGTTTATAATCTAATGCAACTCCACTACTATTGCCAGCAAAGTTTTCATCTCCCATATCAGGTGTAAAACTAAATTTATGTATGTCTTTTCTTAATCTATCTAATGCTGCATTAATACCTACTTCATCTAATACTTTTGTTAAATATTCTGCTTTAGCATTTTCTGGAAGTTCAAGTCCTCTTGTTTCTTTTAATAACTTTTTTTGTTCATAATCTAAGTTCGCTCCAAATAAAAGTAATATGGCATCAACAAATTCTTCTATATTATCAACATCATTACTTGTTATAATATTATAAGCATTTATTAAAGAGATTACTGATTCATAATCTCCAATACATTCTTCGTTATTCATTACTTCTATAAGTGGAACTTCACCAAAATAATGTTTTTCTTTTTTAGGATTATATTGTTGTAAACTTAGACTTTTACATGTTCCATAATTTATATATTTGTCTGTAAAAGTATATATTGTATATATCCCATTTGTTTCAAAATAATATACACCAAATAATTCTTTTTCATCTAAATTATTTGACTTCACAACAAAAGCATTTTTAGGACTTATACTTTTTGTTTTTGGTTCAGAATTATTATTCGCATAAGTTAATTCATAACATCTTCCATATTTACTTTCTTTTCTTACATTACTTTTATCTGTTTTTAATATTGTTTGTTTCTTATATTCATTTAATACTGGTTCTATATCTATTTCTTCATTTACATTATAATTAATTTCTGATGACATAAAACAGCCACTGTTTAATATAGTTATATATCTGGGATAACTAGCTATTATTATATTATTCAGACTGTCTTTTAATAATCTTTGTTTTTCGACTATACTTTCATCATTAAAAAAATACTTATCCAGCTTATTATATTTACTTAATGTTTTTTGATGTTCATCTATTAATTCTGCTAATAACTTATTGGGAATTTTTCCTTTTTTTATTTCTGGAACTTCGTCTATATCAATTATCATTACTACCTCCTAAAATCATTTTTATTAAATACATTTGCTACTTTTGGCTCATATAAAGAAAGAACTAAACTATCTCCGTCTGTCTGGAGAAGTTAGTCCTCTTTTTTTCATTTCTTCTTTTCTTTCTAATTCTATTTTTCCATCACTATTTATTCTATATTTTCTATTGCTTAACTGTGTTATTTGTTTGTCATCATATATTAATTCTATTTCTTGTCTTTTTAGTTTCTCTCTTAGCAGTCCCCACATTAAACCTGTACTATTACTAAATTCAACTGGCTCTTCTTGTTTATTTTTTCCACCAGATCCACCAAAATGACATTCATATAACTTAATTGTTATCCAATCTTTCTGTTGTTTTATTTCCTTTAACCTATCATATACACCTACTCCTAATCCATCACAGTCTATTTTTATATGTATTGGTATTCCTAAGTATTTTTGTCTTAATTGTTCTATTATTTGCACTATTCTTCCTGTTACTTGCATTGTGTCATTATGATGTAATATATTAAGCGGTTGCTGATATGTTTTATCAAATATTGTATTAATAACTGTTTCATCATCTCCATATCTTGCAACATCAACTCCAATATCAATTCTATTTTTTGGATAGCTTTTTGTATGTATTTTTTTACTACAATTTTCTACCCAGTCTAATTGAATAAATGAGTCTGGCATTGCTTTTGGAAATTCTCCTGCAACTCTTACTCTATATACATCACTTTCTATTCCATACATATCTATAATCATCTGTATATACTCTTTTGAAACTCTTTTTGAATTTTCTCCAGATACTTTAAATGTGTTATACATACTTCTATTTTTATTATGACTATCAAAAAAGAAACCACTCAACCCTGTTGGATTTCCACACATTATTAGTTTTGCATCAGGTGTTGTTAATGAACCTAGCACTGGCTCAAATGTTGTATCTTTTACTCCTGATGCTTCATCTATAATATATAAAATGTGTTCAGCATGAAATCCTTGTAAAGCATCTGGTTGTGTTGCTGTACGTGGTACTGCAAACCAATTCTCGGGATTAGATTTCATATACAATTTTTCTTGTGTCCATTCTATTTCTGTTTTTAAAGTAGGATTAAGCCATTTTGCTACCTCTGCCCATAAAATATCATGCAATTGATGTTTTGTTGGTGCTGTACATGGTATTTTCGGAAATGGTCTTGTACACATAAACCAAATTATTAACCAACTCTGTAATGCTGATTTTCCTATCCCATGTCCACTTCTTACACTTGTTAATTGATTTTGTGCAACACTATTCAATATTTCTGCTTGTATTTCATCTGGAACCGCTCCTATTATATCTTTTACAAATTCAACTGGTCTATCTTTGTAATATAATATTGCCTTTATAGATAACATTATGTATCACCTACTTTATTTTCATATGCTTTTTGTATTGCTTTTGCAAGTGTTCCATTTTCACTATATTCCTCTTCATTACGTTTATTTTTCCACTGTTTCGGTTTCCTATTATTTAACCAATATATTTGTGCTGTTACATTTCCATCTAGTGCATTTTTAAGTAGTGCATTTTCTACTTGATAATCAACTACCTCTTTTCCCTTTTTAAGGACTTCGGAAACTTCGGAATGCTCATTTATTATTTTGTAAAAGGTTGTTTCTCCTATTCCCAACTTTGTTGCAATTTCCTTATTTGTTAAGCCATCTCTTGCCCATCCTTCTATAAGTATTAATTTATCTTTAACCTGTTCCCATTTTGATTTTGCCATTTAATCACCTATTTTCTTTTTGATGTAACTTCTTTCCCTTCTTCTACATATCCTTTTGCTTCTAATTCTTTGTATCTTTTATATTCCGCTTTAAATTTTTGCCCTTTTCTATAATTCTTTAATATCATTAAAATCTTTTTTTACTTTCCCTTCTAACATTTTTCTTCTCCTTTAAAACTTTATTTTTTACTTGTTTTATTGACAACTTTCGACAGAATTAGATATTTATTTCTGTTATACTTTTATATGTTGCAAATTTGTACTATTACTAAAGAAAAGAGGTGTACTATATGTCTACTAAACAAATAATTGGTAAAAAAGTTGGTACTGTTTCAGTACATATGTATAAAGAAACTACTACTAATACTCCATTTTTCTATATCGAATCTGAAAATTTAGATATATTACCAGTATCTTATATTGTTGAAGACTTTCTTAAAAAGTATTAGACTAACTTTTTTGTTAGTCTTTTTTCTTATCTTCTTTATTCTTTTCTTTATCTTCCTTCAATTTTTTGTAATACTGGTTCATTTTATATTCTCTTACTATTTCATCTGCAATTTTACTCATAATACTATACCTCTTCTGTACATACTAATTTTCCATCTAGATTTTTAATTATCTTGCAATCTATGCCCTTTTTGCATTTTTTACAGTTTTCTTCTTTAAATTTATTTATTTCTTCACTTGTCATCCTATCACCTCAATAATTATTTTATATAAATCTAGTATACTGGTAATAACACATAATAAAAGAGCTGACTTTTACATCAACTCTTGAAAGCGGGATTGTTTATCTTGTCGCTTGGACTTATGAGATATTTCTATCTGCGACTTTTTCTCTATTTTAATTATACTATATCTAAAAATTAAAAAATAGTGAATAATCAGGTAAAAATCAGGTAATTTTTAGGTAATTTATAATTTTGATATTTTTTCTAGTGAATTTATTATTATCTTTTTTATACAGTCTGAAGATCTAGTTTGTCCAAATAGATTATGATATGTAATATTTCCAATATGTTCATATGAGTTACCTTCTATATAATAATCTACTAATATTTCTTTTTCTTTCCTTTTTAAACATTCTAATCTTATTTCTACTTCTTCTACTTTATAACTTAATTCTCTTATTTCATCTTCTATTTTATCTAATATTTGTTTTGAATCATCTTCCATATTAACATTATTTATTGCTTGTTTTGCAACTTTATCTGATACCATATTTTTACTATGTATGTTACTATTATCCTCATAACTCGTAACTGATAATGTTATTTCTTCTAACTTTTCTCTCTTTCTCAATATATTTTCTTTTTCTCTTAATTAACTTTGCTTTATTCTCCTTATAACTTTTTAGCAATAATATCAAACTTTCTCTTGTCATCTTTCTTACAACCTCCTATCTTTTATGTATCTTCTGTAAATTTCTACTAGGTTTTATTTTTTCTTTTACTAGTCCTAATTCATGCCTACAAAAACATTCTCTTACTCCTGTTATCTTTTCTTTATACATTATGTAGTTTGGATATTCTTTTTCAAACATGTATTCATAATTATTTTTACTTATTATTTTTGGTATTTTCATTTGTTTCAGCTCCTAATCTTTAAAAATTGAAATTGCTATTGCTATTAATATGGCACATGCTCCTATTCCAAATCCACCCAATAGTATTCCTATTACCTCTCTTTCAAATATTTTATTCTCGTTCTATTATTGTTATTGTTTCTTCTAGTTTATTTTCTATTTTTATTATTTTTAAGCTTTGTCTATATAACCTTTCTATTATTTCTTCTTTGTTTTTAATTTGCATTTCTTTTGTAAATTGTTCTAAAGTTTTTATATCTTTTATTTTTCTCACTCCTTTTTCAAATATTTATATTTTTAAATGAAGCTAATACCATTTCATTATTTTTTTCTAAACATCTTATATATTCTTTTATAACTGCTATTACTTGTTGCATTTTCTCATCTAAATCAAAATACATATTCCCTATATCTTGATAATCGTCATATATTTGCTTTACTGCTTTATCTGCCTTTTTCCTTTTTCTTCTTTCTTTATAATATCTATTTTTCCACTTTTTTATTTTCTTCTCTTCCTCTGTCATTGCTTGTCCTCCTTATTTAATTATTCTTAATTCCAAATCTGGATATTTCTTTTCAAACAATTTATGTTTTATTTTAAATACATCTGTCTGCATTCCTTTTACATCTTCTACTATTGTTTTTCCGTTTTCTATATATTTAAAATCTGCTATGTATTCTATTTTTCTATATGTTTTTCCATTCTTTTTAAAGCTTTCTTGTAATAAGAAATGTGGTTGTAATTCTAATTCTTGTATTTTTTCTGCTTTTAATAGTATTTTTAATTCTTTATATCTTTTACTTTCTTGAATACTATCAAATACATAATCATCTAATATTACTTTTTTGTTTCTGTATTTGTTCATCTTCTGTTTTCTCCTTTTCTATGTAATTTTCACATCTATAAACTCCTTTGAAGTTCTCATCAATTAATCTGTTGCAACCTAAGCATTTTACACATTTTCCGTATTATTTGTGGATAATTGTATTTCATAGGCTAATCCAATCTAGGGATATGTTGCATATATCTTTGTTCTATTCCTTTTGATGTTATTTCATATACTGCAACTGTTTTCCCTGTATATTTACATTTCTTTTTATCTATTACTTTAACTAATCCCATCTCATTTAATTCTGTTAGTCTTGGTGCTGTGTAATTCCTTTCTGTGCTTGGTATTAGTTCTAGTTCAAATAATTCAACTGCTATCTCTTTTGCTGTTTTAGTTCCTGTCATTAATCTATCTAATATTTGTTCATATCTTATTTTTCTTTTTGGTTTTATATCTTCAAATGATATTTGTCTTGTCTGACTTGTTAAAACATTCATCTATTTTTACTCTCCTTTGTAAATTACTATCCCTAAAGCTATCATTTTTAATATTCTTGCTTTATTTTTATTATCAAAGCTTATTAATTGCTTTTTATTTATTTCTAGCATATTTTAAATCCTCCTAAGATTTCTTCTTCTGATACTTTTTGTTCGTTTTGTATTTTTTCTAATATGTTTTCTAATTCTTTTTTGAAATCCATTATTTTATTTATGTATTTATTAAATTGGTCTGGATTTTCTTCTATATAGTTACAACCATTATAATAACGATTTAATAAATAGTTATATTGTTTTTTCAGCTTTTCCATAATATTTCTCCTTAACAAAATCATTTAGCTATTGCATACATTTCTAATCCTCCTCTAAATCCATTTCATATATTGTGTAGCTACATCATCCTCACCTATAAATTTCTTTGTTTCTTTTTCAAATTTTAATCCAATAAAAGTATCTTGTACTCCATGTCGTCTATTTTTACAAACTTCAATTACATTATCGAATTTTGATAAATATGTCATTGCTCCTGTATCTAATATGTCTTTTACTCTTGTCTTAAAATCTTTATTTACTCTGTGTATTATAAAAACATTATCTGAGGCATTTGATAAGTCTGCACTTCCTGATATATCATCTTTTCTTAAAAAGCCTGATGATTTTCTTGGGTGCATTACTACATGAATATGTATATTTAATTTTTTAGACATTTTTGCAATATCTTTAATAAATTGACTTTGTGCTTCATATTTGTCTTTCTCTTGATAACTTGCTAAATTTAAAGCCATTAAATTGTCTAATATAACTACTTTTATATTTTCTTTTTGCACTAGCCACTGAATTGCTTTCATTACATCTACTACCTTAGTTCCATATTCATTTTCATAAAGATATACATACCTATCTAACCAATTTAATATAACTTTTCTTTTTTCATCGTTTGATAAATACCAATATGTTTCGTCTTTACTTGGTATTAATGCCTCCTTTCCTGCAACCATTTTTACTAATGAGTTCTGAATCACATAATCTTGCATCTCCCCTGAAAATAATACTGTTTTTATTTTTTGATCCGCATATTCTAATATTTGCTGTACTAAAAAACTACTTTTGCCACTTCCATTTAATCCACTCCAAACTGAGATTTCTCCTTCTGCAAATCCTACAATTCTTTTATCTATGTATGTAAATCCTGAATTTATATATTTTATTTTTTCTTCATCAACTCTTTTAATTTCAGACATTTTTTTAAATCTTTTTTCAAAGTCTTTCTCCATTTTTTCCTCCTCATCTTATATATTCTTGTTCAAATATTGTCTCTAATATTGATTGCTTATCGTATAATATTTTCAGTGTTTCAAAATAGCTTGTCTTTTCAAATATTTTTATTAGTTCCTCTATTTGTAATAACTCATTACATAATTTTTTCATTTCTTGGTTATATTTCTTTTTTTCTAATTCTTTTTGTTTTCGTTCTTGTTCTCTTTTTGCTTTTAATTGTTTTATTGTTTTTCCGTCTTCCTTTTTGTTTAAAAGTGATAATGCAAAATCATTACATAAAATTTTTAATGCGTTATAAGTATCTGTATTGAAGTACTTTGATACGAAATCTATAATGTCATAATGTTCACTACTTCCAAAATCGTGTATTCCTTTTTCTGATACATAAAAGCTAGCTGTTTTCTCATTTCTAAAAGGGCTTTTATACCATAAACCTTTTTTTGTTATTTTATATGGTTTGCCTAAATATTTTTCTACTACTTGAATATTATCTAACAATTCTTTAATCTCTTTAAAACAGTTTGTCATAGAAGTTGTAAACCTCCTTCAATTTTATAATCTGTTTTAGTACTATTACTGTATTTCCCTTCCAAGATGTTTGTTGCTTTATTAGGATTTATCAAAAAGTCAAAATCTGCTTTCCACTTCCTATCATTTTCTCCTGTTAAAAAACTATTATTGTTTGCTAGCTCACAAATTCTTTTAAACTCTTCTAAACTAAACCCTTTTAAAAACTCATTTATAAATTTTTCTCTTTTCTTAGTTAGTTTTTGTACTTTTGGAAGATTAGTACAAATTGAATTATAAATTTCAATTACATCATTTTTTTCTTTTATATTATTTTCTTTTATTTGTTTTGTTTTCTTTTGTTTATTAATGGTATCATCTGCCGTATTACATGCCGTATCATTTTGGGTATCATCCGCTATATTAAGTGCTGTATTTTTTGGAGTATCAAGTGGAGTATCCGTATATAACTGAACTATGCTATATATAGGGGCTTCCGACTGATTTCTGCCTTTTGAATATGTTATATATCCTTGAGAAATTAGTTTTTCTCTTGCTCTTGTTAATTTTTGTTTATCTATATTACACTTACTCATTAGAACTGTATTCGCTACTCTAAACTGGTCAATCCACCCCGTTTTGTTCGCTATCTGCAATAAGCAAAAATATATTGCGATAGCCTCAGCGTTAAGCGGTTTGTAGTCTAATGTAGGATAAAATTCATTGAGTTGTTTTATATAATTCATAAGTATATTTCTCCTTTCGTAAAATTAAGGCTAAAACTTTATTCTGTCTTAGCCTTAGTTGTTTATTTTCCTATGTTTAACATTGGTATATTATCTCCTAATGATGTACTTGGTAATTGTCCATTCCATTTTTCTATTAATTTTTGTTGTACTTCTAATCTTTTTAACTCAAGTGTTTTGTCTGTTATTTCTTGATTTTGTTGTTTCATTACTTCCGCTTCTGCTTTTGCATTTTCTATTTTCTTTTCATTTTCTACTTTTGCTTTTTCTAATTCATATTTTGCTTGCTGTGTTTGTTGTTCTACAACTTGTTTTTTCTCTATTGCTTGATCAAATTCTGCTGAGAATGATAAATCTGTCATACTTAATGATGTTATATTTATTCCTTTATCTTTTAATCTTTCTGTTAATGTTTCTTGTGCTAAATTAGAAACTTCTTGTCTTTTAGTTACTAATTCTTCTGCTGTATAATTTGCTACTGCTGATTTCATTGTTTCATATATTGTTGGTTCTATAATTACAGATTTAAAATCTTTTCCAATTTCTCTATATAGAACATTTGCTTTTTGTTTATCTACTCCATAATTTACTGCTATTTTTATATTAGATATTTTTTGTAAATCTCTTGAACTTGCTTCCATTGAATATTCAATTTTTTGTGTTCTGCAATCTATTTTTACTATACTTTCTATAAATGGCATTTTAAAATTTAATCCCTCTTGAATTGTATCGTTTTGTACTTGTCCAAATCTTGTTTTTACTCCTACATATCCTGTTGGTATAGTTTTAATACTTGCAAAGAATACTGTTGCAAATATTACTATAACTCCTATAATAATTCCTAAAATCACATTTCCTTTTTCCTTTTTCATTTCCTCCTAATATTTTTTATAAATAACTTTTTCCTATTAATTTTATAAATTCTTCTCTTGTATGTGTTTTTTCATATTCTTTTTGATATAGTTCTTTAAGCTTTAAATCCATTTTTCTATTACTATGAACTGAATTATGTGATAAATTATGTTCTTTGTGACATAAACCTGCACAAAAGCCATTCTCGATTGAAATTTGCCTATTTGCTGTGCCAAAATAAACTTCATGAATGCACTCTGCTGGTTTACCACAAAAGAAACATTTTTCTAAATTGTTTAATATTGAATATCTTTTCATACTATTTCTAGTCCTTTCAACATTCTTTCATCTTCTTTTGCTAATCTATACCAACTTCTACAAGTGATGTGCATTTCTTGCAATTGCCTATATTTCTGATATGCCCATGTTCCAAAATCTGTTTTATTTATTCCGCTTTCTTGTGCTATTTTACTTGCTAAACTTTGTATTTCACTCCATCTAGTCGCTAATAACCAACTATCTGTTGTTAAGTTTTGTAGTTCAACACAATCTTCCATTTTTACATCTCTAAATCTTTTTGCTATTTCTTTGTATTGTTTAAAGTCGTCTTTTACTATTTCTTCAAATTCACTTTTCACCTAGTCACCTACTTTTTTGATTTAAAATCATTAACTATATTCATATAATTTTTAATTTCAATATCTTCAATTTTTGCATAGTTATATCCTGCTAAAATTAATGCAACTACATCATCACCTATTTTGTGTTTTTCTATAGATTTTTTTAATGCTTCCACTTTTAAGTTATCTATCTTATTTTCTGCAATTTCTTTTTCTGTTTCTTCTTTATTTATATCTGCACCCTCACTATCACTATAAATACTTTCATAAGCTAGTTTTGAATTTTTTAGTACAACTCTATCAAAACATCTCTTTAAAGCCATTGCATATGGATATGAGTTTTTACAGTTTGTTTTACTTACCTCTCCAACTTCATATAATCCTTGTTCTTCATTTATGTATGAATACACTAATGTATTTTCATATCCCTCTTTATCTATAATCACACTTTTGGGATTAAATTTTTTACTATCTTCTAACTTATCATTTATCTTTAAACAACCTGTATGGCTTATTATTAATCCTGTATATTGCATTTTCACTGTTTTAGTTTCATTCATTAAAATCCAAAAATCTGCTTCTGTTAATCCATATTCTTGTTTATCTATAAGCTCTATTGCTTTTTTTCTTGCTGATTTGTATTTATCACTTTGCCAGACTGGAATATTTTTTCCTTGTTTTGATGAGTATTCTTCTTTTTGTTCATTAAACATCTTCTAATTCACACTCCTCATTAATTAATTCAAATACACTTGGTTCTTCTACTCCTTTTATTTCTTCTTCTATCCAATTTCCACTGAAGAACCATTCTATTGTACTTTCTATATTTTCTATTTGTTCTACTGTCATTTCGCCATTTTGTCCCTTTGGTATTACTGTTATACCTAATCTATTAAGTACATATTCTTCTGCTTCTTCTTTATAAACTACTTCATCTGTAGTTATGTTTCTATAGCATTTCATTTTCTCTCCCTCTTGAATTTCTACTGCATATATGTTAAAATAACAGTAGATATTCATATATTTAATTGTATGGTTTGAACTAGTTTTGATTTTGCGGTCTGACTAGTTCTCTTTTTTGTTTTGGTAATTGATTTACTAAAAATTCAATATTGTTTTCTAAATCTTCTATTTTACTTCTTAATTCTGATGAATTTTCTAATAATATTACATTTTTTTCTTGTAAATCATTAATAAATTCATCTCTATTTTTAACTCTTAAATTTGCATAATCTAAATCGTCTTCTAAATTATTAATTGTTTTCTTTAATAATTTATTTACTCTTTGTTCTTCTTCTACTACTAAATTCATTAGTAATGCTCCTAAAACTAATCCTGTCATTAATCCTAAAATTAACATTTTATTTCCTCCTTTCTCTAATAAGTCATTCCGTTGCAAAAATCCCCAATAGCAAAACACTATACTTCCTATATACAAACTTCCATATACTACTGCTTGTCCTATTCTTTTGTATACTTTGTTTGGATCAAGTTTAAAATTTTTCCAGTTTCTTTCCATTCGTTTTCACCTCCTTTTACTTATAAATTCATTCCAAGCTTTTCTTGTCACTAATCTTGGTTTGGTATATGTTTGAACTGCTAAATCTTTATTATTAAAAAGATTTCTTACATTATTTATTGGTATACCTGTTTCTTCTGATAATTGTTCAGCAGTTACTAATTCAAATTCATCTTTTTCATTTACTAGTATTTCTAATTTTGAATTAATTTCTTGTAATATTTCTTCCATTTCATTACCTCCCTTCTTTTATTTGTACTGTGTCGCTATTTAATATATTTTTTAATTTTTGCTTTGTGTGTGCTTTTACTTTTTTTATATCTGTTTTCCCACATTCTATCGCTCTTATTGTTGGTATTGGTATTTGAGCGATATCTGAAAATTCTTTAGTTGTCAAATTATTTTCTATCCTATATCTCTGAAGTATATTATCTTGATGTTTTAAATTACAAAATTTTCTTTTCTTTTCAGTTGATTCTTTTAACTTATTTTCTAAAATATCCCAATTTTTTTCTTTTTCTAAATATCTTCTAATTGTTCCATTTGATATTTGGTATTTGCTAACTAATTCTTTATATGTAAATCCATTTTCTAATATATCTTGTTTTATATCATTTATATTTTTTGTTATATAATCTTGTTTTTCTTTTTTAGCTGGTTTTCTTATTGATATTTCTTCTAAATCAATTACTGTTGGTGGCACTAATTCAAAATTATGTAATTTATTATGATGTTTAACACATAATAAATTAATTTTTAAATAATCGTTATAATTTGGGTGATGTATTTGTATTCTTTCTGATGTATTACATATTTGGCATTTCATTTCTAAATCACAATACCTTTCAATATACCTAATTGTTCTAAATCTTATTTTATCTTTTTCTCTTTTCTTTTCATATTTCTTTAATGTCTGTTGTTTCTTATATTGTTTATATTCTTCATAATTAAGTCCTAATTCTTTCATTTTGTTATATTCCCTATACCCAATTTTCTTCTTTAGTCTCTTTTCTTTTAGTTTTTCTTCTAAATATTTTTTATAAGATTCAATAGTAAGAGGCAACTCTAATTCTTTCATCTTACAATATGTATATCTTCCTGCTACTATAATTAATTCTCTTTCTTCTTTTGGTAACATTTTTCTCACCTTCTTTCATCATATGTTTGCCAACTTCGTTTAGTTTTTCTAAACACTTTGTGTAAAAAAATATTCTTTATATTTCTCATTTGGCACTTGCAAAAAGTCAGCCATCTGTTCTATTTCATCTTGATTAAAGAATACTATTCCATTTATTTTAGTACTAAATGTTGATGGAGCTATATTTATCTGTCTTGCAATATCTTCTTGAGTAAATCCTTTTTCTCTTATTCTGCCCTTTAATTTACTATGTTCAAACTGCATTTTCTTCATCTCCTTTCGTTTAGTTTTCTAAACCACAATTATATTACCATATTATTTTTTTTTATGCAATAC
>CATLHA010000028.1 GCA_949948745.1 uncultured Caryophanales bacterium | reverse complement strand
TGAATTATGAAGAAATTATTTGTAATATTTTCTTTAATTTTACTATTTAGTGGATGTTCCGTTGTTCATATTAATGAACAATCATATGAAGAAATTGTAAATGATGTATTAAAAGAAGATTTTAATATTAAAAATGTTTCTTTTAGTGGATATTCTTACTATTTACCTAAGGGAGTTTTGTTAAAGAAAAATCATTCGTTAAATTCAGTTCTTTATTATAATCATAAGAAAATGTATCTGTATGTGGATTTGCTTTCTTATTATCATAAAGTAAAAAATGATTATGAGACTAGTAAAGACAATTATTATTCTTTAAAAATAGATCAGAATGGAAAGCAAGGATATTTAGAAATTACTAAAATTTCTACAAAATATTTTGTGGAGTTTATGTATAATTATGCTAAAGTAGAGGCTTATGTTGAAGAGGAAGATTTAAAGAAAACGATTACACAAATTGCTTATATTCTAAATAGTATAAGATATCAAGATACTGTTTTAAGTACTTTGATTGGGGATAATAGTTTGGATTATAATGAGGAGAACTTTAATATATTTAAGGCAACCAGAGAAGAGGGAAGTTTCCTAGATTATGAAGAACAAGACCGAAGTCAGGGTGATGAAAAAATTAAAGATGAAAATAAGTTAGAAATTGAAGATAAAGTAGAGTAAGGAAGAGGTGCTTTATGGGGCTTTTAGAAAAATTAAAAAATACCTTTTTTGAAGAAGAATACGTTGAGGTAGAGGAAGAAGAGCCAAAAAAAGTAAAAAAAGAATCAAAAAAGGAATTAAAGAGAGAAGAAATACAAGTTGCTAGAAAAGTAAATGAGGTAGAAAAAATAGAAGAAAAAAATGAAAAGTTAGAGATTTCTCAAGAAACTGCTAGAGAAAATGTAGAAGAGCCAGAAATTCAGGCGGATACAGAATTATTAAAATCTGATAATCCTCTTCCATATTTTGAAGATGATGATTTCGTTGATACGGAGGAGGTGTATGTTCCTCCTAAAGTGGAAGAAACAAAAAAACTATATGGTGGAGATCCATCTAGGATTTATCAAAATGTAGAGTTTGATGCTGTTGGTGATACAAAGCCATATGCTACTTCAAAAGAAGGAAAATCTAAATTTCAACCAACGCCTATTATTTCTCCTATCTATGGCATTTTAGATAAGAATTATAAAAAAGAAGAAGTAGTAGATAAGAAGGACAGGCCTAGTAGTTATGTTTCACGTAAAAATGTAGACTTGGATTTTGTTAGAAATAAAGCATTTGGAACTGTAGAAGAGGAACCAGAAAAAGAAGAAGTTCAGGTAGAAGAAACAGTGCCTAACTTTATTCCAGATAATGAAGAATATGAAAATAGTTTATTATATGATATGACAGATACGGGAACACCTTCTGTTGACAAAGTAACTTTAGCGGATGCAGAAGAATATTTTGAAGATTTAGGGTTAGAATATAATGTAGATTATAAAGATGTTCGTTATGAGAAAGCAACAGGACGTCGTAGTCGTATTACAAAAGAAGAAGTATCTAATGAAAAAGAGGAACCAAAGAAGAATAAGAGAGATTCAAAGAATATAGAAGAGGAAGTTAAATTAGAGGATAATTTATTTGATTTAGTAGACTCTATGTATGAAGGAAAGGAGGAAGATTAATGGATTCGTTAATGGAATTTTTTCCTATAATAATTTATACGTTATCAATTATTATTATGGTATTACTTATGGTATTAATTGTGAAATTGATTCATACAGTAGATAAAGCAAATATAATTTTAGATGATGTAGAAAGAAAGACTAAATCACTAAATGGTTTGTTTCATGTGATTGATGGTGTGACAGATACTTTATCTGTATTTACTGATACTGCAGTTTCTACAATTGTTCAAATTTTTGGGAAGATTTTGCCAAAAAGAAGAAAGAAAAAAATAAAAAAGGAGATTGATGAAGATGAGTAAAAAAGAATGTAAAAAAAGTGGTGCAGGAAAATTTGTATTAGGTGCTTTAGTAGGTGCTGGGCTTGGAGTTTTATTTGCGCCAAAGGCTGGTAGTGAAACTAGACGTGATTTAAAGAAAAAAATGGATGAACTTATTAAAAAGGCAAAAGAGATTGATGTTGCTGAAGTAAAAGATGAGTTACAAGGAAAGATTGAGGAAATTAAAAAAGAACTTTCAGATCTTGATAAAGAAAAAGTGTTAAAAATTGCGAAAGAAAAAGCAGAAGATATTAAAAATGGTTGTGAAGATTTGGTTCAACTAGCAGTAGAAAAAGGAACACCAGTATTAGAAAAAGCCGCAAATGAAGTTCGTGAAAAAACAATAGCTGCTGTAAGAGAAATTTTAGAAAAATTAGAAGAAAATGATAAGCGAGCAAAAGCAAAATAACAATTATTTTGCTTAGGAGGTAGAATTTATGGCTATTATTCGAATCCCAGGACAGATGGATTATGATATTATGTATGATAAAATGAAATTGAAAAGGGATCAAAGAAAAGTTGAGGCTGTATTTCCTTCTTCTCAGTCTAGGACTTATCATGAAGATCAAGAGGAAACAGCAAATGCTCCTTATAAAAGAGTTAGAGATGAAGATGAATTTCATAGACAATTAGATGAAGCTTATCATAGATTGTCTCGTAGATAAAAAGTTGAAAAAGTTCTAGTTAAAATAGAACTTTTATGTTATTATAGTAGTAATTTGACAGTGATCAATTATTTAGTAATAAAAGTACTTTATAATATAGAGAGTTCATGGTTGGTGAAAATGAATGCGGTATTTTTATGAATTACGTAATTGTTAGTTAAATCGGTAATGCGTTATAGTTTTAAGTGTATAAGTAGATGCTTATAAATTAAGGTGGTACCACGGAATAATTCGTCCTTATGGATTATTTCGTGTTTTTTTTTAGGAGGTTATTATGCATATTGAATATGAGGTTCGAGTATTAGAAATCGATGTAGAAAAAATGAAAGAGAAATTACAGGAAGTTGGTGCAAAATTTGAATGGGATCATCTTCAAAAAAGATATACTTATGATTTTAATCCAATAAATCCTGGTAAATGGATTAGGCTTCGTACAAATGGAGATAAAACGACACTTACGATTAAAGATGTGGTTTCTTCTAAAATTGATGGAACTAGAGAATTAGAAATTGAAGTTGATGATTTTGAACGTACCAATTTAATTTTAAATGAGCTTGGATATCAACCAAAGGCATGTCAAGAGAATAGGAGATGTCAGTATACATTAAATGGTGTCGAAATCGATATTGATTATTGGCCATTAATCCCAACTTATTTAGAAATAGAAGGACCTAGTGAAAAAGCAGTCTATGATATAGTGAAGTTGTTAGGATTAGAAAATGCAAAAGTCACTAGTAAAGATGTAAGTAGTATTTACTTAGATTATGGACATGACATTACAAATATTTTTGAATTAAAACTTGAGGAGGAAAGAAAATGACATTTTTTGAAGAATTAAAATGGAGAGGACTAATTAAAGATATTTCTAGTCCTGAGATAGAAAAAAAATTAAATGAGGAGAAAGTTACTTTTTATTGGGGAACAGATCCAACTGCAGATAGCTTACACTTGGGACATTATTCATCTTTGGTTACTGCGAAAAGACTTGCTTTACATGGACACCATCCTATTCTTTTAGTAGGTGGGGCTACTGGATTAATTGGGGATCCAAGACCAACTGCTGAAAGAGAAATTATCGCAAAAGAAACAATTGAAAGAAATCTACAAGGTATTTCAAAGCAGGTTTCTAAATTATTTGATGGGAAAGCAGAAATTGTTAATAATTTTGATTGGACCAAAGAATTTAGTTTCTTGGACTTTTTAAGAGATATTGGAAAATATATTAATGTTAATTATATGCTTAATAAAGATATTATTCGTCGTAGACTTGATACAGGAATTACTTTTGCCGAATTTGCATATACATTAATTCAAGGAAATGATTTTTTAGAATTATTTCAAAAGAAAAATTGTATTTTGCAAGTAGAGGGTTCTGATCAATGGGGTAATATTACAACAGGGATTGAATTGATTAAGAAAAAACTTGGAAAAGAAGCATATGGATTTACTATGCCACTTATTTTGGACCGTTTTGGAAATAAGTTTGGTAAGAGTGAAGGAAATGCTTTATGGTTAGATAAAGAAAAAACATCTCCTTATGAGTTATATCAATATTTAATTAATACAGATGATGAGATGGTTATTTCTTATTTAAAAGTATTTACTTTCTTATCTGTTGAAGAAATAGAACGTTTAGAAAAAGCTAATAAGGAACATCCTGAATTAAGAGAAGCACATCAAGCTTTGGCTCGTGAGATTATTACTGATATTCATGGAGAAGAGGAGTATCAAAAAGCACTTGAACTTAGTCGTGTTTTATTTAGTGGGAATGTTCAAAACTTAACTTCCAAAGAAATTGAAATGGTTTTTAAGGGAGTACCAACATTTTCTTTAGAAAAGGAAGAAAATATTCTTGATTTATTAGTAAATAATGGTATAGTAGCTAGTAAGAGAGAAGGAAGAGAACTTATTTCTAGCAATAGTATTACAATCAATGGAAATAAGGTTACTTCTCAAGAACAAGTGATTACCAAAGATGATGCACTTGATCAAAAATATATTATTGTGCGTCGTGGTAAGAAGAAGTATTATTTAGGAAATTTTTAGTAATAAAATAAATAGAGGTGAGAAATTATGGCACAAAAAAAGGTAGAGAACAAAAAAGAAAAAGTAGAGAAAGGTATATCCGCAAATGCAAAAAGCGATACAAAAGTGGTGAAATCAGCACAAAAGAAGAGCTCTACTAAGAAAACAGCAAATACAAAATCTGCATCTGTAGAAAAGAAGAGTGCTACGGCATCAAAAAAGAAGTCTTCAAAGAAAGTGGTTCAAAGTAATGTACAGAAGAAAGTCGCTACTAAGTCTACTGGTAAAAAAAGTTCTACTGTTGTTGTGCCAAAAGAAAAACTAGTTAGTAACATCTCTAAAGATAAAATAGATTCTTCTAAAAAAACTGCTTCTAAGGCGAAAGAAAAAGCAATAAAAAAATCACAACAAGCAAATAAAACTGCAGTAAAGGTAAAAGAAGATTCTATAGAAAAAGGAAAAAAAAGTCAGTCAAAGAAAAAAATAGATTCAAAAAATAAAAATGTTAATAAAAAGAAGACCACAAAAAAGAAGGAAACAAGAGCTGTCTATATTAGTCCTAGTCAATTAGAAAAACAAGATAAAAGAAAATTTCCTTGGGAAGTTTGTATGATTGTTTTGTTGTTAGGATTATTTATTGTTAGTGGAGTTTATAGTGAATTAAAAAAGGATAATGGAAGTGTTAGTCGTTCTAATTCTTATGATATTTTAAATTCTATTATACTAGACAGTACAGATATTGTTTCTGTTGGTAGTAGCAATTTTAAGCATAGTAAATGGAATGATTATATTAATGGTGCTTCTAAAGCTAAAATATTTAGAATGGATCAGTATGGAAAAGTGATTTTTGAAAAGGTATATAATTCTAAAAAGTCTTCTTCATTTCATTCAGTGGTTTCAGTTACTGATGGATATATAGTAGTAGGAAATGTTACAAATGATAAGGATGATAGTAATAAGAATCAATTAGGACTTATAGTAAAATATGATAAAGAGGGAAATATTGTTTGGGAAAAGACATATGAATCTAGTTATAATACAGAATTTTATAAAGTGATTTCTTTTAGTGATGGGTATTTTGTAGTTGGTTCTAGTTTAAAACAAGTAGATAGTGATATTGATAATGAAGGTGGAGCCCTTTTATTTAAATATGATTTAGATGGAAATTTAGTATGGAAACAATTTTATGGGGATAAAGAAAAGGCAAGATTTAATTCTCTTGTTATAGTTGATCAAAATATCTTCGTTGTAGGAAGAAATAATCTAGATACAGGGGTTATTTTAAACTATTCTTTGGATGGATTACTTTCTTCGAATGTAGAGTATAATTATACGGATGATTATGGTCTTACTGATATTGCTTATAAGAATGGAAGTTTATATGTAATTGGTTCTAAAAAGATTTTACCTAATTCAGATGAAGAAAATGAACTTAGAAATACGACAAATACGGATGCCGTTTTTCTAAAATATAATACATCTTTTGAACTTCAATTTGAAAAAGTATTTGGTGGAAGTAATCAAGAACGATATAATGCATTGATTATATATGGTAAATATGCTTATGTTGTAGGTAGTAGTAATTCTATGGATTCAGGATTAAAAATATTTACAGATGGTAAAAAGAAGACAGGAATCTTGATTAAGTATGATTTAGATGGGGATATTGAAAGAAAAGGTACTTATGGTGGAAGTAATAATGATATGATTACAGATATTGTTACTGATAATAGTAATCTTTATATTACATGTTTTACCAATAGTAAAGATGGAAATATTCTAACTGAATTTGATAATGGAAAAGATTCTTTTGGAAAAGTTGTGAAAGTAGATGCTAGACTTCGTACTTTATTTATAAAGTAACGAGGTCTTTTTTTTCTCTTTTTTAAATCTTTTTAATTTTTTGTTAAAAACATGTTGACAAATCCAAATCTTATTAATATAATGTTAATAACAGATGCGAAAAGTCTGTATAATTTATAATATTTGTTAATAACAGAATGATATTAACATAAGAGGAGGAAAGCAAAATGAATATGAAGTTTAATAAAAGTCAAATTCAAACTATCGTAAAAACATATTATAAAGTTCATGAAGGTAGTGAAGTCGAAGTTAGCTCAGAGACTGTTTCTGGATACGAAGGAATTTACGAAACACCTTGTACAAATGTAAGGTTTAAAGTTAGTCAACAAGTTTCTTGTTTTGGGCAATCTGTTACTTCTGAAGTTACCCTTTCTGAAAAAGATGTCAATGAAATATTGAAAACAATGTTTCAAGAAGATGGATATGATGTGTTAAGTGTTTATTACGATGCTGGAACTACTACAGGTGATTATTTCGATCGTGGTACTAGATCATATTTTAGTGGAGTTACTGTAGAAGTTAAAAAACTAGAAAAACAAAAAGTTAAATCATTATAAGATTTTATTATTTTAATTTATGTTATTAACGAAAAATTATTAATTAAAAATTTAAAAATTTATGAAGAGGTATTAATTGTTGTTGATATGGTGAATGGATTTGCAAGAGAAGGAATGCTTGCTTCACCACTAGTTGATGCGATTGTACCGAATGTTGTGGAGTATGTAGAAGAAGCAAAAAAAGAAAATCGTTTGATTATTTTTATTAAAGATACACACGATAAAGATTCTGTAGAATTTAGAAGATTTGGTGATGAACCTCACTGTCTTCGTGGTACGAGGGAAGCTCAGTTAGTAGATGAATTGGTTCCTTATGAAGAAGAAACTATCTCATTTGAAAAGAATTCAACAAGCTTTATGTTTGGTAAAAATCCAAACTTTAAATATGGATTTATCGAAATGCTTGATGGCTTAGAAAATCTAAAAAAGGTTCAAGTATGCGGATGTTGTACCGATATTTGTGATACTAATGGTGTCTTACCAATGATGAATTATTTTGATGAAAACAATAGAAGAGTAGATGTTGAATTATTAGAAGATGCGATGGCTACTTTCGATGCACCTTGGCATAATAGCGAACAATATGAAAATGCTGCTTACTTGTTAATGGAACAACAAGGAGCAAAAAGAGTAAAGAAATTAGGAGGAGAATAAGATGAAAGATATGTATAAATTAGATGTTTTTAAGAATTTAATTGAACAATTTTGTGATGAGAAAATAAGAAAGGAATTTCTTCAAAAATATCCCAATTTTCCGAATGGAATTAATTTAAATTATGGAATGGGAGAGATTATAGATGTTTATACATTGATGGAAAATATAATGTATGAACTTCACCTTGATGAACAGCATGAAGCTCAAATTAAAAGTATTATATGGTCATTACCTAGCGAAAAGGATGAAAAAAATAATACTTTAATGACAGATTTATATGAACTTACAATGTCAGATGTTTACTATAATGGAGGAATGAAAGATTGGACTGGATATTTTGATTTATTCCATAGAAGAAATGTATTTAATGGAGGATATCAAATATCTGCTGGACTTGAAGAAGCAATCGAATATATTAAAAACTTTCATTTTACAGAAGAAGATATTGAATATTTAAGAAATACAGGAAAATTTAATGAAAATTTCTTAGAGTATTTGAAAGATCTTCATTTTACAGGAAATGTATGGGCTGTACCTGATGGAACACCAATTTTTCCAAATGAAGCAAATATGACAATTGAAGCTCCTATTATTGAAGGACAAATTTTAGAAACAGCACTTCTTACAACATTCAATAGTGGATCTTTAGCAGCTACTGCTGCCAAAAGAATTACCGAAGTAGCAGAAGACCGTCCAGTTGCTGAATTTGGAGCTCGTCGTGTACGTGGAGGACTTGATGCAACTTTAGTTGAAAGCAAATATGCTTATATGGGAGGATGTAGTGCAACTAGTAATACATTAGCTGGTAAACTTTATGATATTCCAGTAACTGGTACGATTGCTCATGCCCTTGTTCAAGCATCAGATGATGAGTATGAAGCATTTTTAACTTATGCAAAAGGTGCTCCTGATAAAAATAAGCTTGTATTACTTGTTGATACTTATGATACAATTGGTGGAATTATCAATGCAATTAAATTGCAAAAAGAGTATTTAGATCCAATCGGCGCTAAATTATCAGGGATTAGAATTGATAGTGGAGACTTAGTTTATTTAACAAAAGAAGCTAGAAGAATGTTTAGAGAAGCTGGAATGGATTATGTACAGATTTGTGTATCTAATGGGCTTGATGTAGATAGTTTACAGGATCTTTTAAACCGTGGAGCTGAAATTGATACCTTAGGTATTGGAGATAACATTGTAGCACCTCGTGAAAGAGCAGATCACGTTTATAAATTAGTTGGTGTTAGAAAGACAAAGGAAAGTGAAATTGATAATCGCATTAAAGTTAGTGGAGATACTGCGAAAACAATTAATCCAGGATTTAAGAAAATATCTCGTTTCTTTGATAAAGAGACAGGAAAAGTATTAGGAGATGTTATCTCATTAAGAGATGAAGAAATTGATCCAGATCATTATACATTAGTTGATCCTAATAATACTTGGAAGAAAACAGAACTTACTAATTATACAGTTAGAAATTTACAAGTACCTATCTTTGTGAATGGAGAATTGGTTTATGAAGTTCCATCATTAAAACTTAGAAGAGAGTATACAAAAGAACAATATCAAACATTAACAGATCGTATTACAGATCCAGTAAATCCACATACTTATTATGTTGATTTAAGTGATGATTTAAGAAATTTAAAAGAAGAAATGTTACATCAAGCTGTTGTTGATGTAGAAAACAGAAAGAAAGCTTATCAAAAAACTTTAGGGGAAATGAAATAATGAGAAAGGAACATTTAAAAGAAATACAAAAGTATATGGAGGAGTTTAAAACGGTAAAGGTAACTCCTCTACGCTTTAGAAGAAGTAAATTTTTAAAGGTAAAAAGTGCTAAATATCGTTTAAATAATGGAAAAGAGATTATTCGTGAAAAAATAGTTAAAAATAATAAAGATGGAAGTGCAGTAATTATCGTTCCTGTTACTAAAGAAAACCAAATGATTATTGCTGTTGAACCAAGAGTTAATACGAAAGAGACAGTAGGAATTGGTTTTCCTGCTGGATATATTGAAAAACATGAAAGCGTAATAGAAGCAGCAAAGCGTGAATTACAAGAAGAAACTGGTTATGAGGCTGAAGAATTAACAGAGTTAGGACATGGCTTTTATCAAGATGAAGGATGTTATAGTGCTTATAACCGTATTGTACTCGCAACAGGT
Organism: uncultured Caryophanales bacterium; assembly: GCA_949948745.1. Lineage (GTDB taxonomy): Bacteria > Bacillota_I > Bacilli_A > RF39 > UBA660 > Alloscybalousia. The sequence continues at coordinate 10,114 of CATLHA010000028.1, read as the reverse complement.
TGTGTAAAAGTGAGTCAACAGATGTTAGATAAAGATGAGTTTATTCATTATTCACTATGTTCTATTGCAGATGCTTACGAAATGTTAGATAATGGTATTATTAAAGGAGGAAATTCCCAATTAGCTATGCTAAGGGCAAAAGAACTTTTAAAAAGAAAATAGGAGGATTTATGAAGAAATATGGATTTGTTAGGGTGGCATCTTGTGTTCCAGAACTAAAGGTTGCAGATGTTACATTTAATGTAGAAGAAATCATTCGAAATATAAAAGAGGCTGATGCGAAGGAAGTAGCGGTTATTGTATTTCCAGAGCTTAGTGTTACTGGCTATACTTGTAGTGATTTGTTTTTTCAGGAAGAATTATTATCTAGTTCAAAGGAAGGAATTAAAAGAATTCTAGAAGAAACAAAAGATTTAGATATTGTTTCTATTGTTGGAGTACCTGTTGGTATTCGTAATCAATTATTTAATTGTGGAATGGTGATTCATAAGGGTCATATTTTAGGAATTGTTCCTAAGACTTATATTCCAAATTATAATGAATTTTATGAAAAAAGATGGTTTGCTACTAGTTTAGACTTAATGGATACTGAAATTAATTATTTAGATGAAATAGTACCTATTGGAACTGATTTATTATTTCAGGATAAAGAGAATATACAGATGAGTTTTGGAATTGAAATCTGTGAAGACTTATGGAGTATTGTTCCTCCAAGTAATGATTTGGCTTTAAATGGAGCTAATATGATTTTTAATCTTTCTAGTAGTAATGAGTTAATAGGAAAATATGATTATCGAAAAAATCTAGTCAAGGGACAATCTTCTAAATTAATTTGTGGTTATATCTATACTTCAAGTGGAATTAATGAATCTACTACAGATGTTGTATTTTCAGGACATGCTATGATTGCAGAAAATGGACAAATTTTAAAAGAAAGTAATAGATTTCAGTTTGAAAGTGAATTAATTATAGAGGATATTGATATTCAAAAAATTAATAATCTTAGAATGAAGGATATTAGTTATATGGGTGTAAAACCTAGTAAAAAGGTAAGAAATGTTGTACTAGATATTAGAGATAGTAAAGACATTATTCGCCAGTATGAAGGTAATCCATTTGTTCCTAAAAATGAAGCAAAAAGAAATGAGAGATGTCATGAAATATTTCAAATTCAAGCTTGCGGACTTGCTAAAAGATTAAAGCATATTGGTACTAATAAAACTGTCATTGGTATTAGTGGTGGACTAGATTCTACTTTAGCTTTTCTAGTAATTGTAGAAGCATATAAAAAGTTAGGAATCGATACTAAGAATATTACAGCGATTACGATGCCTGGTTTTGGAACTACTTCTAGAACATTAGAAAATTCTAAGAAATTGATGGAGGCATATCATGTAGATATACAAGAGATTCCAATAGTTGAAGCTAGTCTTTTACATATGAGAGATATTCGTCATGATCCAGAGATTCATGATGTTACTTATGAAAATGTTCAAGCTCGTGAAAGAACTCAAATCTTAATGGACGTAGCAAATAAAATTGGAGGAATTGTAGTAGGAACAGGAGATTTATCAGAACTTGCTTTAGGATGGTGTACTTATAATGGAGATCATATGAGTATGTATGCAGTAAATACTTCTATTCCAAAAACACTAGTAAAATATTTAGTCCGTTATGTAGCAGATACCAATAGCGAAGTAAAGGAAATTTTATATGATATTTTGGATACTCCAATTTCACCAGAATTATTACCACCGACAAAGGATGGAAAAATTAAACAAAAGACGGAAGATAAAGTAGGTCCTTATGAATTACATGATTTCTTCTTATATCATTTCTTCCGTTATGGAGCTACTCCAGATAAATTAATGTTACTAGCAACAAAAACATTTGAAGGAAAATATGATTCTGAAACAATTGAAAAATGGTTGACTGTTTTCTTAAAGAGATTCTTCTCTCAACAATTTAAAAGAAGTTGTTTGCCAGATGGACCTAAAGTAGGAACTGTTAGTTTGTCTCCAAGAGGAGATTTACGTATGCCAAGTGATGCAAGTTGTCATGAGTGGGTAAAACAATTGAAAAAGTAAGCTATCTTGTTTGATTTAGCTTACTTTTTTTTAGGTCATCTAAATAATCATAATAATCTTTTATACTATAAAATTCTTCTAAAATCGTATACTCTTCATTTACATCAAAAATATCTATAAAAGAATAATGACCATTCGCAAATTCTATAAAATCTTTTCTTTTTTCATCTAGAGCTTGAATTTGTTCTTCTGTGATTGTATTTGGAGAAGCAATTACTAGTCTAGATTCTCCTACATTTCCTGAATTTTCTCTACTATTAGTGATTACAATACAACCATATCTTGCAAATAAATCTAATTGATTTTGAAATTCTTTTGTAAGATCATAAGGAATTCCTAAACTTTGAAACCAAGGAGTAGAGTATACCTGAGTTAAAAAACTATCTGTATGCCAATCTTCTGGATTATCTGTATTTCTTAGTTCTCTTTCCTTCCATTTACCAAAACTCATACTTTCTCCATTTTGATTTATAATGATTCCTAATTCATCCATATGTTATCCTTCCTATCTAATAATAGCCTATCATGGCTTAAGATGATTGAAAAGCATTTTTATGAATTAAATCAATTTTTGGGAGAAAAGTTAGTAGGAAGGTATTCTCAAGATATAAATGGTATTATTATGATTATGATGGATTTTTTGTTTACTTTGAAAATAATCTAAAAAATAGTTCTGGGTAATCATTTAAAAATAAGATTTGATCAAATATTTCATTTGCTAAGGCAGTCGATTTTTCTCCTTTAAAGTGCTCATAAACTAGAGACAAGTCATTACTTGTTCCTACATAAACCATTACTTCTTTTTTTAAATCTAATTGTTGTTTAAAAATTTCATCACTTAAAAGGCCAGTTCCAAATAAGTAGAAATCAACATCAGAGTAATTTAAATTTCCTCCAAATAGGACAATTCCTAGTTTTGCAAAGCTTTTTTTCTCTTTTAGAAGATTAATCAATGAATCACTAATACTGCCTAAATATAAATTTAAATCTTGATATGGAGCGATTGCTTTTAATAAATTTTCTATATAATTATTATTGATGTTTTTTAGTGCTTCTAAACTTTCTTCTGATGTTATAGAAATACTAGATGGTATTAGATTTAAGAAGATTTTAAAACGGTATTTTTCAGCTTTATAGATGTTTAATATATAATCTAGTGTTAATAAATCTAGTGATTTTAATTCATTTAAATTCTTATTTGCAATTGTTTGAATTGTTGTTTGATTATCAGAAACGGGACTAAATACTACAAATTTATTATCTTTTGTAATCGCAATATTAAATCCAACTCCTTCGAGTGGACTTTCCATTTTTACAGATTTTTTTAAAAAATCAATATTGTTATAAAGATCTGTTTTGTTGGCTAGGATTTTCAATTTTATCACCTATTAATTATTTATGTCTTTTCTTATCTTAAAATGCGCAATTTTATGCAAATGGATTTTCTATTTCGGCAGTTTGTAAATTTGTATTTTCAAAATTAGTTGCGACTACATAAAGGCCAATTAATGCTACTACGATAGATAGAATGGATCCTATGATTTGTAATTCTAGCGAAGAAGTATCTTGTTTTGTGTCTTTTGCAAGTGTATAAGATTCATAATTTAGATATAGAAAAAAGATAATTAGGAGTAATATGAAGATTTTATTAGTTAACGCTATGGTTTGAGATTCTTCACTTGTTAAGAATTGTTCTTTGTTTAAGGCTACTTTTCTTTGATTTAGAATAATCACAATAGATGCGATTAGAGAGATGATATAAAGAATACACCCAATTAGTTGCCCATCTATTATTTTTAGTTGTCTATTTTGTAAGTTTTCTTTATTCATTTAAAATCCTTTCGTTTTCTATATTATTTTTTATTCTTTTTGTTAATTTTTATGAAAAATATTGACAAATCCATTTGTTATTAATATAATGTTAATAACAAATGAAATTTTTATGGATTTCATTTTCTAAATAGACTTTTAAATTATGAAAAAGGAGTAGTGAAGAAATATGAAAAATAATTTAAAACTAATTGTCATGGAGAATTGTAAGGACTTTGGAGAAAGGGTAGATTTTCATTTACAAAAAACATATCATAAATCTAGTATTCTTCCAATTTCTAGCAGTCGTTTTCAAAATGGAGAAGGAAAAGTACGAATTGATGAAAGTGTTAGAGATCAAGATATTTATATTTTATCTGATGTAGGAAACTATGATATTACGTATTCTGTTCATGGAAAAGTTCACACTATGACACCAGATGAACATTTTCAAGATATTAAAAGAGCTATCTCAGCAGCAAGTGGATATGCATCTAAAATTACAGTGATTATGCCACTTCTTTATCAATCTAGACAGCATAAAAGAAAAGGAAGAGAATCCTTAGATTGTGCGATTTCTTTACAAGAATTAGAACGTATTGGAGTAGATCATATTGTTACCTTTGATTGTCATGATCCAAATGTTAGTAATGCGATTCCACTTCTTCCATTTGAAAGTTTTTATCCTACCAATGTTGTTTTATCTTCTCTTCTCGAAAAAGAAAATGAGTATTTAGATAATCTATTAGTTGTTGGTCCTGATTTTGGTGCGATGGAAAGAGCTAGATATTATGCAGAAATGTTAGGTTGCGATGTTGGAGCTTTTTATAAAAGACGTGATTTGAGTAAAGTAGTAAATGGAAAAAATCCAATTTTAGAGCATGCCTATTTAGGACCAGATGTAACGGGAAAAGATATTTTAGTAGTAGATGATATGATTGCTTCTGGTTCTTCCATGATTGAAGTTAGTGAGCAATTAAAGGAACGTGGCGCTAGAAAGGTTTATTTGACTGCTACCTTTGCATTACTTACAGAAGGAGTTCAACCATTTGTTGATGCATATAATAAGGGAGTTTTTGATAAACTTTATTCGACTAATTTAAGTTATGTTCCAGAAGAGATTAAAGCGGAGCCTTGGTATGAAGATGTAGATTGTTCTTATCAACTTAGCCAAATCATTGAAACTCTTCATGAAAAAAGACCTATGACTCCAATTATTGAACAAGGAAAAAAGGAAATTTTACAAAAAACTTTAGGAGGTATGAAACAATGAAAATAGGTATTTTTGGTGGTAGTTTTAATCCACCTCATCAAATGCATTTTGATATAGGAAATATGATGATTTCTCATGGATATGTAGATAAAGTTATTTATGTACCTACAGGAAAGAAATATCCAAAGTCTACATTATTAGACGATCATATTCGTTATGAAATGGTAAAGCTTATGACAAAAGGTGAAAAAAATTTGGAAGTATCTGATTATGAACTTCAAAATCATTTAGTTTATACTTGTCAGACTTTAGAGCATTTTAAGAATTTGTATCCTAGTGATGAAATATGTTTCATTTTGGGTAGTGATCTTTATCGTGAATTTTCCACTTGGAAAAATTATGAAACTGTTTTAAATGAATATGAAATATTAGTTGTTTTAAGAGATGAAGATAATGTTTTGGAGTTATCTAAACTTTATAGTAGTACTCGGAAAAATGTTGTTTTTACAGATGTTCATCCGTTTCTTTTATCTTCAACTAGAATTAGGGAAGCTTTTCAAAATGAAGATTATGATTTTGCGAAGAAATATCTTTCTACTAAAGTATATGATTTTATTATAGAGAAAGGCTTATATCGATAGGGGGAATTCTTATGGAAAAAGAGAATATATTTGGAAAAGGAGAAATTTTCTCAATTTGTGATTTAGGAGAGAAAATTTATGCAACTAGTGGTGCATGTATGTCCGTTTGGAGTGATTTCTTATCTTGGGCAAATCGTTATAAGGAAAGAATTGTAATGAATCCAAAGGATGCTGATAGTATTGTAGTTCTTGGGTGTCAGGTAACTGATTTAGCTATTCTGAATGATTTAGAAATTGCTGATAGGATTCATAGAGAAACAGAAAAAGATATTTATATGGGTGGTTGTATTGCACAGAGATTTGATATTCCATTACCAGAGTATATCAAACGTTTAGATGTTGTTCGTGTTGTAGGTCAGGAATTAGATGATTTATCTTTGGTTCATTATGAGAAACCATTTTGGGTACCTGAATTTTCTGATACTGAGGAGGATTTAAAGCAAGGAAATTTATTTAGAAATTATTATCCATTAAAGATTGGTGCTGGGTGTCATGGAAAATGCAAATATTGCACGATTCGTCATACGAGAGGTGAAACATATTTTACAGTTCCAGAAGAACAAATTGATGAATTTTTAAATCATGAGAATGTTGTGTTAATTTCAGATAGTCCGTCTGTTTCTCAAATTAAAGCGTGGTGTGAAATCGCACATACTTGTAATAAAGAAATTTCTATTCGTAATGTGGAACCACAGAATTTAAATCAATGTAGGGAAGAATTATTGGCTTTAAGTGAAGAAGGACTTTTAAAAATTGTTCATTCTCCAGTACAAAGTTTCGATCCTGAGGTTTTAAAAATCATGAACAGAAATGTAGAAGAAACAAATAAATGTGTAGAATTGATGCAAAATTTGCGAAAAAATGGAGTTTTAATTGCGACAAATATTATTATTGATTATGTAAATGATGGTAAAAAATATCCAAATTATGATAAGGAACGTTTAGAACAAGACTTTGACTATTATTCTTGGAATCCATATTTTGATGGTAACTGGAATCAAGAAAAGGCTAAAATGAGATTTAAGAAATATATTGGAGAAAATCCAAATCGATAGGTTTTAGTTTTAGTTATTTTGTGTTACTATATAATTAGTAGAAAAGAGGATTTTTATGATAGAAGACATGCGAAAAATCATACGTATATTAGAAAAAGAAAAGAAGACAGTATCTACAATGGAATCTTGTACTGGTGGTGGAGTTGCCAATTTAATTACTAATGTTTCTGGAGCTAGTGATGTATTTCATTTTGCAGCAGTTACTTATTCTAATGAATATAAAATTAAAATGGGTGTTTCTAGTGAAGTAATTGATAAATATACAGTTTATAGTAGCGAAACAGCAGATGAAATGAGTAAAGCTATTTCTAATTTTTCAGATAGTGATTATGGAATTGGAATTACTGGAATGCTTAATGTGATTGATCCAGCGAATCCAGTAGAAGGAAAAAATAAAATTTATATTAGTATCTATAATAGAAATGATAGTAAATTTTATAGAAAACAAGTAGAAGTACATAGTAAAGTTCGTTATAAAAATAAAAATATAGTATTAAAAGCAATTATTGAGTTGCTTTCTAGTATACTAAAAGAGGATTAAAAGGAGTGATAGATATGGATGAAAAAGATTATGCATCAGAAGAAGAGTTTTTAAAAGATTATGACTCTAGCCAATTCGAAAAGTTATCTTTGACTGCAGATATGGCTATTTTTAGTGTATCAAGTGAAAATCCAAATAATTATAGAAAATTATCAAAGAAAAAGTTTAGTGTTCTTTTAGTAAAAAGAACGACTTATCCATTTAAGAACAAATGGTGTTTACCTGGAGGATTTGTTGGTATTGATGAATCTATTGATGATGCAGCAGAAAGAATTTTAAATAGAGAAACAAACTTACATAATATTTATATGGAACAACTTTATACATTTGGTGATGTAAAAAGAGATCCTCGTATGAGAATTGTTAGTACTGCTTATATTGCGCTTGTGGATAAAAATAAATTAGAGGATTGTTTATTTCCTAATGCTTCTTGGTTTTCTATGGATATTTTAGAAGATGAAAAAGAAATTCAAGTATCTTTTGATAATGGAAATGAACAATTTAGTGTTATTATTTCTAAAGTTTTAAAAAGTCCAACTAGTGACCGTTATCAGTATATTATTAAGAAAGACAATCATCTTGCTTTTGACCATGCGAAGGTTATTGTATCTGGAATTTCTAGATTGAAGAATAAAATTTCTTATACGGATATTGTGTTTAATATGATGGGTGAATATTTTACTTTAGGCGAATTACAGCAAGTATACGAAGTTATCTTGGGAAAAGAATTACTTGATCCTGCTTTCCGTAGGATTATTGCGAATAAAGTGGAGAAGACAGATATGGTAAAAACAGGAGGGGGTCATAGACCTTCTGTTATGTATCGTTATCGAGGTCATCATGAATAGAAAAATAAGAAATATAAAACTATATGTAAATGATAATGAAAAATCAAAACAAATTTCTAAACTAGTTGAAGAAAAATTAAGAAGTGCATCCTTTTCTATTGTGGATAGTCATTATGATTTGGCAATTGCGATTGGTGGGGATGGTTCTTTCTTAAGAATGGTAAAGGAAAATGGTTTTGATAGTAATATCTATTATGTTGGTATTAATGCGGGTACTTTAGGTTTTTTACAAGAGGTAACTTTAGATGATATTGATGAGTTTATTTCTAATTTACAAAGTAATACTTTTTATGTATCAGAAATAGGTATTCAGGAAACTAAGGTTACAACAGAAAAAGATGAACATTTCTTTTATTCCTTGAATGAGATTGTAATCAGAAATCTTTTATTAAATACTTGTCATTTTGATGTTATTATAGAAAATTCTTTGCTACAGCATTACGTAGGAGATGGAATGTTAATTGCGACATCAAGTGGTTCAACAGCTTATAATTTATCTTTTGGTGGGAGTATTGTATTTGATGATTTTCATTCTTTACAGCTTACCCCAATTGCACCTTTAAACTCTAAGGTATATCGTTCTTTAAGAAATTCTATTATTATTCCAGAAAACAAGATGGTGACAATTGTACCAAAGAAGGATAAGAAAAACTTTCTTATCACTGTGGATGGAGAAAATTATCCTTTTGAAGGTGTGGAAAAAGTTGAAACAGTTGTCGATAAAAAGAAAATTCGTTTTTTAAGGTTTTCCTCAAATTTTGTGGATAAAGTTTATGATAAATTTTTAAATTAATTAGACTAAGATTGTTTAAAGAACTTGATTTTAATGAAAATTAAACTCAGTTCTTTACTATGCTTTACAAATTTCTAGATATTATAAATTTACTTATTGTTAACAATGAAGATATAATATATTTATATAAATAAAAGAGTAGGGAAAAATATGGAACAAGAACAAGAAATAATTGTAAATGTGGAGGAGTCAAATATTGAACACAAAAAGCAAAAAAGAAGTCTTAAAAAAGTTGCATTGATTTTTTTATCAACATTATCTATTGGTATTGCATCATTTACAGCCTCATCAGATGAAACTGATATTAATGATGTACAATATGAAACTGATTTTGTAAAGGAAAATTTGTCACGCGAAGATGCAAAGCAGGAATTAGTTAGTCGTGATGTTTCTTTAGAGGAAGCAGAAAAAATGATGGATGCAGAGAAAGAAGCTAATGAACGATAAGGAATTCTTGGAATAAATAATCAAGAAACAAAGAAAAAGGCCGAAACTGAGGCAAGAACAATTACAGTAGAGATACAATCTGTTTATGATGAGGCATACGAATCAGCATTTGACTATTATAGACAACGTGGTAGTAAGGTAAATGCTCCAATCGAGGAATCTCATTATATGAATTATAATGCTATTGGTGAATATTCCTTTGATTTAGATAAGTCTGCTAGATTAGGTTATACAGATGGTAAAAATGCTGGTATTGCAGAGTATAACGCTAATGGAGTTCATTTTGAAGTAGGACCAGAACAAGTAGTTGAACATCAGGGAAATCTTGGAGTAGACAATAATGAAACATATCAAAATGAAGATTTAGGTGAAAATACAGAAACAATGTCTACAGGAAGGAGTAGATAATATGGAAAATAAAATTGATAAGATTATTACCTTAGGTAATAATAAAAAATATATGATTATAGATCAAGGAAATTGTAATAATAAATGTTATTTTTTTGCTAGTTTGTTAGATGAAAATGAAAATTTAACAAATCAATTTTCAATATTGGAAGAAACAATTCAAGCTGGGAAAAAAGTTGTAACTTCTGTAAAAGAAAAGGATGTTTTGGATGCTTTAATAGCTTATTTTAAAGATAGAATAGAAAAAGATGTGTAATAAAGTAGTACTTGTG